>CAZGWS010000008.1:0-33149 GCA_964528805.1 uncultured Lentimicrobiaceae bacterium
ATCATCTTTGAAACTTGTTCATCTTGAAGTATTTCTATACATCTACAATTCACAAACTCCAAATCTAACGCACTTCCGAACTTTTCAACAAACAAACCCTATTTAGTACATTAATTAAAAAATTTGCAGAAAATCTTACTTTGGTGCAAACTTTTGTTAATTTTGTATAACTAATTGTTGGATTAGTACGTTCAACATAATGTGTTTACGCAAACTAACTAAAGTAAAAATGAGAGTAATAGACAAGGAGCAATTCACCGACACATTTCAGTATTTTGATAATGAAATAATTATTGAAATAATTGATATCTTTCTAAATGAGTATCCCGAAAGGCTTGATACTATTTCTAAAAGCATTGAAGCCGTTGACTATGACAATCTTAAGTTCAACTCTCACAGTATCAAGGGAGTAATTGCTAACTTTGTTGCACCAACAGTAGTTGCACAAGCTAAGCAACTTGAAATGATGGGTACCGATAAGAATATGGATGGTGCCGGCGAACTTTTTGAAGTCTTTAAAAAAAGTGTTGCTGAATTAGTTGAAGATTTAACGGAGGTTAAAGAAGATTACGAGTAATTACTTTAGCTATCCTTTGCAAGAAAATGCCAAATATTGCATTATTCTCATTTTTGAATCAGTCAACTACAATTCATAAACTCCTTGAATTCTAAAATATCGAAAGCCTTGTGTTTGACGCTTTCTTATCAAAGACTTGAAAATGATGAGTTTTCTTGCAGACAATAACTAATAAAAATAGGTAACACTATTTTACCGTTGTTTTGCTTATCTTAACATGTTGTCTAACCTATTCATACCCTGAACTGCCAACGAGTAATTTGGCAATAATTTCAACGACTTTTTGTATTGTTTTCGTGCTTCTGCGTAATTGCCCATTGCCTCGTAGGTACGCCCCAAATTATAAGTTGCTTGTACGTAACCCGGACTAATTGAAACGGCTTGTTGAAACATTGTTTTCGCTTTTTCAAAATCTTGAAATTCAACCAAATAAATATATCCCATATTATAATATGCCAGTTTATTTTCAGGATAGTACTGTGTTAGCTTTGTAAATTCTTCAATTGCCTTATTAAAATTGCTGTGTTCCTGATAATACATTCCCAGAAAATATAACGCCCTTTCATCGTTGGGTTTAGCTTCCAATGCTTTAACAAAATAAATATGTGATAATGTATCTCCCTTAACAGTATAAATAGCCCCTAACTGCATGTATGTCATGTAATTAGATGAATCAAGGTTGGCCGATATTCTGAAGTTTAATATTGCTTTTATAGTATCGTTGCTTTCCAGCAAACCCATTGCCTTCATATAATATGCCTCAGCACTTTTATTGTTTATCCTAATTGCTTCATCAGCATATTTTAGTGTTATATCCGGTTTGTTTATAAGCAGGTATGTTTCTGCCAGCTTTAAATAAGGCGTAACTTTATCAGGATTTAAGCGGAGTGCTTTTTTTAATGAGGCAATGCTATTGTCAGTTTGTCCCATCACAAAATAAACGTCTGAAAGTAGGATAAACAGCTTAGAATTACTTGGGGCTAATTCTAATGCAACCTGCAAATCACGCAAGGCTGGATCAATTTTTCCTTTACTGATGTATAGCTGAGCCCTCTTGGTAAGCAGATTCACATTTAGTGAATCGTTAACCAATAAATTAGAAACAATTGAAATTGAATCAATATTATTATTGGCAGTAGCACTTGTTTTTTTTACATCGTTGTTTATACACCCCATTAGCAAAACACCGGGTATAAATATAATAACAAGAAAATATTTGTTCATAGTTTTAATTAAAAAAATAACAAAGACAGTATTATTTACAGTATGTAGCAATCAGTGTTTTGTACCTGCCGCAATAGTTTCTCTTATTTTCTGCTCTAGTTCATCCATCATATCAGGATTGTCTTTAAGTAATGATTTAACTGCGTCTCTTCCCTGACCGAGTTTAGTTTCTCCGTAACTGTACCAAGAGCCACTTTTTTTAATTATATTATATTCAACACCAAGATCAATAATTTCGCCAATTTTTGATATTCCTTCACCATAAATAATATCGAACTCAGCTTTACGAAATGGAGGGGCTACTTTATTTTTTACAACTTTAACTCTGGCTCTGTTACCCTTAATAATGTCACCATCCTTTATTTGTCCAATTCTTCTTATGTCAAGGCGAATAGAGGCATAAAATTTAAGGGCATTTCCGCCTGTTGTAGTCTCGGGGTTGCCAAACATCACTCCAATTTTTTCGCGTAATTGGTTAATAAATATACATACAGTACCTGTTTTACTGATATTTGCAGTAAGTTTACGTAGTGCTTGCGACATTAATCTTGCATGAAGCCCCATTTTTGAGTCGCCCATCTCTCCATCAATTTCACTCTTTGGTGTTAGTGCAGCAACAGAGTCAATAACTACAACATCAATAGCAGCCGAGCGAATAAGGCTATCTGCGATTTCTAATGCCTGCTCACCATGGTCGGGTTGCGAGATTAATAGGTTTTGCGTATCAATTCCCAAGTTCTCAGCATAGTTTCTATCGAATGCATGTTCGGCATCAATAAATGCTGCAATACCCCCTTGCTTTTGTGACTCAGCAATTATGTGCATTGCAAGAGTTGTTTTACCTGATGACTCTGGCCCAAATATTTCAACCACTCTTCCCTTTGGTACTCCACCAATCCCTAAAGCAATATCCAAACCTATTGAACCGGTAGATATTGATGCAACTTCAACAACAGCTTCGTCGCCAAGTTTCATTATTGCTCCTTTACCATATGCTTTCTCAATGCTTCCAAGTGTTGCTTCGAGTGCTTTTAATTTTTGTTGCCTTAGTTTATCGGCATTTTCCTTTGCTTTATTAGTAGTCATATACTTTTATTTAATAGTTTCCAATATTTGGTTTGTGTGATCTTTTGTTTTTACTTTGTTAAAGATATTAGTAATTATGCCATCCTTATCTATCACAAATGTAGTACGTAAAAGTCCTTCATACTCACGTCCGTATAATTTTTTAGGTCCCCAAGCTCCATACTCCTTAATAATTACTTTATCAGTATCAGCAATAAGTGGGAATGGCAGCTTATGTTTTGTTTTAAATTTCTGATGCGAAGTTGTACTATCAGGGCTTACACCTATAACTTTATAACCCTTTTCAAGCCACATAGTATAATTATCACGTAAATTACAAGCCTCATTTGTGCATCCGGTAGTATTATCTTTTGGATAAAAATACAAGATTACATTACTACCTTTAAAATCAGAAAGTGAAATTTCCTTTCCTGTATCGTCAACACCCTTAAATTCAGGTGCTTTATCTCCTATGTTTAGTTTCATAAATATTTTTTTGTTTATCTGCTTCAACTTAATTTTCATACAAAGTTAAAAAAGATATTTAGTCAAACATCGACAATGTTTCTGTATCCTCTTCAAATAAATCAAGCTGGTTGTGTCTGCTATAAAATTTTTCAGGTACTGAGCTGTGAAAGTTCTCAGTATAAGACCGTATGCTTTTCTTTATAAGTTTATTTGGTGTAGTTCCCCGAGCTTTACAATAATTTTTTAATGATTTCATCTGCTTATCTGAAAGCATAAAAGTAAACTTTTTAAACTTATTTTTTTTGCGCCTCTTTTTCATAATTGAAAGGTAATTACACAATAGTGTGCAAGTTACAAAAATTTATTATTTAAATAATGCATAACATAAAAAATGCTTGCGCTAACTTACGATTAAGTTAATAACTTCGTGTGCATAATCATTGGCTTTTTGCATACTGGTACTCTCAGCATATATTCTAATAATAGGCTCTGTATTAGATGTTCTAAGATGTACCCAGCCATCTTTAAAATCAATTTTTACACCATCAATAGTTAAAATGGGAAACTCGTGATAGTGAGATTTAACCTTATTAAAAATAACATCCACATCGGTATTTGATGTAAGTTCTATTTTATTTTTAGAAACAAAATAATTTGGATATTCGGCTCTAAGCGCACTTAGTGCTATCTTCCTATCGGCAAGATATGTTAATATTAATGCAACACCTACAAGTGCATCGCGTCCATAATGGAGCTCAGGATAGATAATACCACCGTTACCTTCGCCACCTATAACTGCATTATTTTCTTTCATTTTCTTCACTACATTTACCTCACCTACGGCGGAAGCAGTATATTTTCCTCCGGCTTTTTCGGTAACATCACGCAAAGCACGGGTTGAGGAAAGATTTGATACTGTATTTCCTTTTTGCGACTGAAGTATATAATCAGCAACGGCAACTAAAGTATATTCTTCACCAAAAAGTTCTCCGTTTTCCATTACAAGAGCTAAGCGATCAACATCAGGGTCAACAACAATTCCGATATCAGCTTTTTGGCTCGCTACAAGTTTACATATTTCACCAAGATTTTCAGGAATAGGTTCGGGATTATGCGAAAATTCTCCTGTTGGAGTACAATTTAACTCAACAATATCATTAACGCCTAACGCTTTCAAAAGTGGTATTATTGAGATTCCGCCGGTTGAATTTACGGCATCAACAGCTACTTTAAAATCTGCCTTTTCAATTAATTGATTGTCAACTAATTCTAAATCAATAATTTTACTTATGTGATGATCTATCGTTGTGTTATCACTTTCTATTTTGCCAAGATGGTCAACATCACAAAAGTTAAAGTCCTCCGAATCTGCTAATTTAAGAACAGTTTCACCATCCTCGGAAGAGATAAACTCTCCACTTCTGTCGAGTAGCTTTAGTGCATTCCACTGTTTCGGATTATGGCTTGCCGTTATAATAATTCCTCCATCAGCAGATAGGTTTATTACAGCGAGCTCAACCGTGGGGGTTGTTGAAAGTCCTGTATTTATGACATCCACACCCATTCCCGATAGTGTGGAAACTATTAATGATTCTACCATGGGTCCTGATATTCTTGCGTCGCGACCTACAACAAATTTTAGTCGCTTATCAGGATTTTTCTTCTTTATTAACGTAGCAAATGCCGCAGTGTATTTTACAATGTCGAGTGGCGAAAGGTTATTGCCGGGTCGACCTCCAATTGTACCTCTTATTCCTGAGATAGATTTAATTAATGTCATAATAATTCATTTCTGAAATTTATAAAATGTAACGACCTCATTTTATTGTCTTTGTTTATTTCAAGGGTAAATATTCAAATCTTACTGTGGCAAACGTACTAAAAATAAGCTATGGGTAAAGCAAATATTTACTTCTTATTTTCTTAAACCTAAGTATTTGGGGCTGCCAGCTTTTTCTAATTTCATTTTCACTTAATCCCTCAACAATTTGCTTTTGAAGTTTGGCTGTACCGGCAAGTTTTACAAAATAACTATTAAAAAAATTAGAACTATCAGCCATCAATTGATAGGAGTTAATTAGCCAATGAAGGTTTAGCTGCTGCGGATTTTTATTTATTCTCTTAGTATAATATTGTAAATCTACACCATAGCATTGCTGTTTATTGTATTTTGGGTTTTTTGCTCCAACAGTACTACGAGGTATAAACGCAAAACTGCTATCGGGGTAATCAGGACTGCCAAATATCTGAAAAGGTACAGGAGTACCGCGCCCGACACTCATTTTTGTCCCTTCAAACAGGCACAAAGAAGGATAAAGATAAACTGATTGCCAATTGGGTAAATTAGGCGACGGTTTTATTTTTAATCTTACAATTACATTATGAGTCCACCTTTTCATAGGTATAACTTTTAAAGTAAGCTTACCGGCATCATCTATCCAATGTTCTCCCAAAACCATAAGTGCATATTCACCTATTGTCATCCCGTAAACAATTGGAATAGGATGAAGTCCGACAAACGATCTAAATTTTTCATCTAACACCGGACCATCAATAAAATAGGCATTTGGATTTGGTCGGTCAAGTACAATTAATGTAACATTATTCTCAGCGCATGCCTCCATCACATAAGTCAACGTTGAAATGTAAGTATAGAATCTGGTTCCCACATCTTGTAAATCAAACACAACAACATCAATACCTTGCAGATCTTGTTTTGTTGGCTTCTTATGATTACCGTATAATGAGATTATTGGAAGGTTTGTTTTTGCGTCTATATTATTTAGCACTTTCTCTCCGGCATCACTACTACCCCTAAAGCCATGCTCGGGACTAAATATTGTTTTAATTTTAACGCCGAGCGACAAAAGTGTGTCAACTAAGCTAACACTTCCTATTGTTGATGATTGATTTGCTACAACACCTACATTACTATCGGTAAGTAACTTTACATATTTATTGGTTTGGGCAGCACCCGTTGTAATTTTGTTATAATCAACAAGTATAAGCTTACTGTTTTGAGCTGAAATACAAGTACTAAACGCTAATAATGAAAAGAGCAGAATAAATATTTTTATTTTCATACGTTAGTTAATGAGGAAAATCAATTTGGTAGATTTTGGGCCACATTTTGCCGGTTACATAAATCTTATCAGATATTGAGTCGTATGCGATACCATTAGTTTCGTATATATTTTCGGTTATTACCGATGCCATATCGTGTAGCTTGGTGAGGTCGAGTTTACCTACAATATTGCCATTTGCAGGATCAATTTTAACAACAATATTAGAAGGCCAAACATTTGCATAGATAAATCCATCTATATATTCTAATTCATTAATATAGTCGATGGCAAAATTATTCGCCGACACATTTATTGTTTTAGCCACCTCAAAATCAGTCGGATTACGGAAGCTTATCACATTTGTACCATCACTCATTATTATATACTTACCATCAGTAGTAAGTGCCCATCCTTCTTTATTTTGATAAGGAAACTCACGTATTTTTTTAAATGTTGTAGCATTATAAACAAAGCAAACTTGTTTTTTATAAGTTAGCTGATAGACTTTGTTATTCAAAAATACAATACCTTCGCCAAAGTAAATATTTCTATCTAATTCTACTTTTTTATCAATTTTACCGGTATGAGGATCAATAACACCAAATACTGATTTTGTTTGTGAAAACTCTATTGGCGATCCAGTACTTTCATATAGTTTGTTATCATGAAAAAGCAGACCCTCGGTAAACGAATTTGTATCATGGGGCAGAGTACTAACTACCGTATATTTAATTTGAGGTAAGTCTAATGGTTCTTTTCTTACCTTAATCGGCTTAGCAGTATTTTTACAGCTGCACAAAAAAGTTATTACAGTAAAGAGTAAGAGCAATCTAATATGACCAAATTTACACATTCATCAAATATTTAAGTAATAACAAAACTAACATAAAATAACTGTACTACAAGATGTTAACACAGTTATATTTTAAAGTAGCTTATGAGCGCCCCGTTTCTTGCAGAATGGCTGTATAATGTTTAATACTCCTTAAAGTAATTACCAATATTATTGCAACAACAAGCACAACATGCCATATAGTGTTAACCCTAAACAACCCATAGTCAACAAACCTTCTTAAATCATCAATAAAAACAAATCCCACAACTGTGGCCAGTACACCTGAATACTCGCGGCGTAGTACACTAACAATAGAAAATGGAACTACATTCTTCTTAAATTTTTTCAAACAAGGAATAAATGCAGGCGTGTTATCAGCCCAATCCATGTAGTCTTTCCCAAACTTGCGTTCCAAAAATCTTTCTTCGGCATACATTATGCGCTCATAATAAAGCCAAAACGCAAGCGTAACTATTACAACATATTCGAAATTAAAAGTATAGAGTACAATTCCAATCCACATAAAATAGTTTCCTAAGTATAGAGGATGACGAACTACTGAATATATTCCGGTTGTGTTTAACGATTCAGCAACCTGTCCTTCTTTGGTATTCCTGCCAGATGTACCCTTAGGGGTTGTACCTATCGATATTGCCCTTATGATAAAGCCTAAAAAACTTAACCCAATTGATATCCACATAAGTATAAATTGGGTTGAACTGCTAAGAAAATTAATGTCAGTAAAGTAAACTACAGGGATAGCAAACAAGAACAAAATAATAGGGATTTCTCCACGATGTTTAAAAAGAAAGTTCCCCTCGCTTTCAAAAGAATTTACAAATGCCATAATGCTATTTTTTTGAGTTGCAAAGATAGCTAATTTAGTTATACCTTAAATCCGCAAGTATTTTTTACTGCTAAGCAAAATAGCACGTCATTATCGTCGATACTCGAAAAAAAAATCCACGGTAACTATTGCTTCACTTATGCTACTTTTTACAGGCTTTACCAATGCTGACGCACCTTTCAACTTTTCGTTACAAACATGTTTTTAGATTTAAGGTTATAGTGTTATTGGATAAAGCACTCTCTCAAGAAACAGTCCGTGTGCAGGCACCGAGAATCCGGCTTTACTGCGATCTCTTGCCCTAATAATATCCTCAATAGCTGCAGGTTTAATTTTTCCTTTACCAATTTCGAGTAAAGTACCTACAATGGCTCTTACCATATTACGCAGAAACCTATTTGCTTTTATTGTAAAAACAAGATTAGAATCAACCATCTCAAAATTAGCATATTGAACATCACAATTATTTGTAGTAGTTTGTGTATGCAATTTCGAAAAACTAGTAAAATCCGCATTATTTAGTAAATACAAACATGCCCTGTTCATTGCTTCAACATCAAGTTGACAATTAAAATAATACGATGTGTTTTTGCTAAACGGATCTTTTATTAAAGAAATATAATAACGATAAGTTCTGCTAATGGCATTAAATCTGGCATTAAAACTTAAAGGTACCTGAAAAATATCATATATGGCTATGTCGGCAGGCAAAAAATTATTTAACTTATAAATTAAGTCTTTAAGCTCAAATTTAAGATAAGCTGCATCAAAATGAGCATAAAATTCACTGGCATGAACACCGGTATCTGTTCTGCCACAACCAATAATACTAACACTATCTTGTAATAGCAACGAGAGTTTCTCAGTTATTTCAGCTTGGACTGTATGAGCATTAATTTGCATTTGCCATCCATGATAATTAGTACCATCATAAGCCAATTTTATAACGTATCGTTGCATAAGAGATTAATAAAGTACAAAAATACAGCATTTTCAACGTAATAACACCTATCATAAGGCTAAAAATTCACAAAAGATATTATATTTGCCTCATTGTTAAATGAATTATAATGGCAGAAACATTTATAGATTTTCCTTTATTATTTGGGCTTATAGCAGCAATTATTCATGTTATCTCCGGTCCTGATCACCTTGCGGCGGTTAGTCCGTTGGCTCTTAACGCAAAATTCAGACCGTGGCTGATTGGGATGTCATGGGGTATAGGTCACGTAGCGGGAATGTTGTTACTTGGCTTAATTTTCTTCTTTTTTAGAGATCTTATCCCTCTTGATTTTATTTCAAATAATAGTGAAAAAATTGTTGGAATATTATTAATAGTAATTGGGATTTGGTCGTTAACAAGGGCAGTTAATTACAGGAAAAATAATCATACTCATATTCATTCTCATAGTGATGACAATGGCAACACATTCCTACACAGCCACAGCCATTTGCATATAGATAATCAAAAGCACAGCCATTCTGCCGACATGGCAAAAGAGAAGCAATCATATTTAGCAGCAGCCGGTATTGGTATTATACATGGCTTTGCAGGAGTATCACACATTGTAAGTATGCTGCCAACTCTTGCGTTTTCAGATAATTATAAAGCTTTGCAGTATTTAACAGGATTTGGTGCCGGAACAATTATTGCAATGATTGTATTTTCATTTTTATTAGGATTATTGGCAAAAAAGGCAACAAAGCAAAAAAAAGACAGAGTATTTGTTGGCATAAGCTCTTTAGCAGGATTTGTTGCTATTTTCGTAGGTGTAATATGGATATGGAGCACTTGGTAAATGTTTAGAAAAAGAAAATATACTATAATTCTTCTCATATTTGCTGTAACCTTATTCAGACAACAAACATTTTCCCAAGAAGCTAACACAAGTAATAAAGGAAATATTAATGTAGGCGTTGAATCCGGAATTCAGATAACAGGAATTAGTGATCCGTATATGCCGGCTTCAGAAAATGGTATCGGATATGTGGTAGGTCCTTTTTTTGAGTATTACCTTACAAACATCATAAAATTCAGAGCCGGTTTTAATTTCGATAACCGTAAATTTACACTTGGCGATATAGGTTTAATTAGCGATACCAGCCATATTGGTATTTCCAGTTATTACAACATTAAAGAGAAATATAATGTTAACTATTTAACTATTCCTTTAAGTTTAATTTATATAAAAGGTAACGATAAATTCAATATTTTTATTCAAGCTACATTATATTACTCAATACTTATCAATTCAGGTCAAAGTGGTGATTTACACGTATATGTATCTAAAGAAGATGCACCATATTATACTGTACTACCCATACTCAATATTCCCGGCGATCATTACCTTAAAGTATCAAAAGACAATTTTAACAGCAACGATATGGGTATTAACATATTTTTCGGATTCACAATAAATTTAAATGCAAATCTTGGCATTACTATTTCTCCCGGATTTACATATAATTTTACAAACGTTTGGGAAGATCCACTTCGCACAACAACATGGACACATATATATAAAATAAACACAGGCATTATTTATAAAATAAACTAAACATGATAGCAGATCTACCATCAAATACCGTTGAAAGACTAAGTTTGTACAGAAGAAAATTATTAAATTACCCAAGTGAAAAAAAATACATTCACTCGCACCAACTGGCTCATTTACTGCGTATTAATCCGGCACATATAAGGCGAGATCTAATGCTTATAAAATTTAGCGGGGACGTTCATAAAGGATACGATATTGCAAAGCTTATTAGTAGAATTGGTGAAGTTATTGATAGTTCGAAGAAAAGAAAAGTAGCCTTTATAGGCATTGGAGATTTGGGCAGAGCTGTTGCTGAACATTTTAACAGTACCGACACTAAACTTGAAATTGCTGCTACATTCAGATTAGATGAAGAACCTAAAATTCAATTCCCGAATGTAAATTGTTATAACATATCAAAGATGAAAGGGGTAATTAAAAAAGAAAAAATTGAACTTTGTGTATTAGCAGTTCCTAAAGAATTTGCAAAAAATGTTAGTGATATACTAATTGAATCTGGCGTTAGAGGTATTCTTAATTTTACTTCGGTACATCTCGCTGTTCCTGAAAAAATATTTGTTGAAGATTACGATATGATATCAAAACTTGAAAAGTTAGCATACTTTACAAGTTAAGTGCTAAATGAAACCAAACTTCCCTAAGAATAAGCGTGTCTCTATTTTTATTAGTTAATACTAAAAGCGGAAAATTACCGACAATAGTGCTACCTATTGCTATTTAGGGTTTGCTGAGAAACGCATATAATATATATTGTCAATAAGATATAGTTATTATTCTTGTTAAAAGTGCAATGATTTTCTATTGAACTATATAAAAGGCTTACATTTATCCATATCAAAATTTAATATTTTTGGCTGTCCGGAAACACATCATCTTTAATCAGATGCATGCTTTTTTACAGATGCCCATACGGCAAGTTTAAGGATAAGGAATTGAAAAGACTTCTCAAGGTTAATTTTGGCTCTTTCAGATACATTTTCTTTAAAATCCCACTCATACCCCTTAATTCCAAGCACATATGTCTCAGGCGATTTACCAAATAGATCACTGCTTAAATTTAAAACATAAGCGGGTGAAACGGCGTGCATAGAAAACTCTACCTTTGCATCAGATGGTTCTACCTTACTAAACAAATACTCACTACATTCTTCCTCCTTAGAAGCATCAACAAAAACAACCACATCCCACTCTGAAATTAGTTCAGCATCTTCAATATTTAGCTGATAGTTATTATCAGTTTTCATCCAATTAAACCCATGGTGGTCAATCCATTCTTGAATCATCCGAGTCAATTCAATTCCTAATCCATCATCCTGACGACCTGGATTTCCATAACCGTAAATTAGCACACTCCTATTCAACTGTAACACAGTTATTTTATTTTAGAATCAATAATTTCGCCATTTGAGTTTACAAGTTTCAGGTCAAGAGGCATTTGTCCTAAGGCATGCGTGGCACAACTCAAACAAGGGTCATAAGCTCTAATAGCAACCTCAACAGCATTCATCATACCTTCCGTAATTATTTTTTGTCCGTTCATAAACGATTTGGCGGCCATATTGACAGCCACGTTCATTGGAGTATTGTTATTTGTAGTAGAAACTATTAGGTTAGCCAAAGTAATTTTATCATCTTCATCAATTTCATAATGATGGAATAAAGTTCCGCGCGGAGCTTCGATAACACCAACACCTCTATTAGTTTTTTCGCCTTTTACAACCAAATCATCATTTTGCAAATCAGGATCCTTGAGCAGATTTCTAATTTCCTCTGCTGCATAAAGCACTTCAATCAATCGTGCCCAATGATAATGCAAACTCATACCGTTGGTCTTACCATGAGTATATGCTCTAAACTCTTCAAACTCTTTTTGAGCAAGAGGAGTAGGAATAAAATCAACAACATTCATACGTGCCAGCGGACCAACACGATACCATCCTTTTTCTTTGCCCAAGTGCTTTAGATAAGGAAACTTCATGTAGCTCCAATTTTTCACTTCCTCTTCTATATAATCATTATAATTTTGGCAATCAACATCATCAAGTATCCTTTTCCCGTTTGCATCAACAGCACGCAGTACACCGTTGTAGATATCCATCCCACCATTTTTATCTACCAGACTTAAATAATTTGAAGGGTAATTGGAGAATGTATCTACTAAAGTCTTGTTGTTACGATGATATGCTTTAAAAAACTCAAGAGCACCTACTGACCAGTCAACCATTTTATCAGCATTAAGTGGATCGGCACCATTAAGGAGCAAATCACGCTCGGCAATACTCAAATTTTTATTTATCCCTCCTGGAATTGCACCGGTACCATGGATTTTCTTTCCGGCAGTATGGAGAATTACTTCCTGACCATATTTTCGCATCATAACACCTTGAACAGCAAGCTCTTTATGATGTTCAATAACACCAATAATATTTCTAATTGAAGGATCGGCATTTACTCCAAAAAGGAAATCAGGTGAGCTTAGATGAAAAAAATGTAGTACATGTGATTGGAAGAACTGACCGAAGTGCATTAGTCGCCGCATTTTATCTCCAACAGCAGTAAGTCCGTTACCGGTACCTGCCCCTACAATTACATCAAGGGCTTTTGCCGCTGCCAAATGATGGCTTACCGGGCATATTCCACAAAGTCGTTGTACTAAAACAGGAGCTTCCCAATAAGGGCGACCCTGAACAAAACGTTCAAAACCCCTAAACTCAACAATATGCAACCTCGACTCGCGAACATTGCCATCGTCGTCAAGGATAATTGTTACTTTTCCATGACCTTCAACTCGAGTTACAGGTTCAATAGTTATTTTTTTTGGCATGATATTTTTTTTTCAAGATTAGTCAAATTTTATTACTTCGTATGGGAGATCCATTTCTCCTCCTGTTAACAATGCCACAAGTGCATCCCAGATTAAATCTGCACGCGGTGGGCAACCCGGCAGAAAATAATCTACTTTTACAACCTCATGACAGGGATAAACCTTATCAAGAATCATTGGAAGTTCAGGATCATTGGGGATAATTTTATTTGTGTTTTCTGTAACGGTTGGACCATCAAGATATGCTTCATTTAAACATTCTTCAATACCTATACCATTACGCATAGCAGGCAACCCTCCCATTATAGCACATTCTCCGAGCGATATGATAATGTCGCAATTCTCCCTAAAATATTTTAAATTTTCTACATTTTCGCTATTGCAGCATCCACCTTCAATTATTCCGATATCTACTCTTTTGGTAAACTTTTTTATATCATCAATTGGAGATTTATTAAACTCAACCAATTCAACAAGATCAATTATACGTTCATCAATATCGAGGATAGACATATGACATCCAAAACATCCTGCCAATGAAGCTGTTGCTATTATTTTCTTACTCATTTTATTAAATTTTACAAATTAAACATCAATATCACTGCCTATTGGTACTTTATCATATTTGCGAGTGCCTATTGGATCAGTAAAAGCAGATTCTTTATAAATAATGGAACCAACCGGGCAGTTTTTCATTGCTAATTTAGCAAGTTTATCTGTTATCTTTTTACCAAGATCAGCATCTAATACTACTTCTAATTCTTTACCCTTTTTATTAAAGGCAAAATATTGCTCACCACTATCAGTTTTAATAGTTCTCATACATCGCTGACACGCAATACATCTATTCTGGTCTTTAATTATTTTAGGACTCGATCCGTCAATTTCTTTTTGAGGAAAAGAAAATGGATATCGCGGTACCATCATTTTGAATCGATATGCCAAGGCCTGTAACTCACAATTTCCACTTTTTTCGCACGACGGGCAAAAATGATTTCCACTAACAAACAGCAATTCAATTATACTTTTTCGATAGTCAATAATCTCGGGGATATTATTCTCAATTTCCATACCCGGAGCAGCTTGTACGGTACAAGAAGTCATATATCTGCTATTAACTTTTACTGTACATATTCTGCAACTTCCTTTTGGCGTGGCTCCCGGAAGATTACAAAGTGTGGGAATGTAAACACCATTGTTATGTGCTGCCTCAACAACAGTTTTACCTTGTTCCGTAACAATCTCTCTACCGTCAATTTTAAATTTTATTATATTATTCATAATTTTTTATTTATCATTTACATATTATGAAAAACCGGCTGTCTGCCAACTGCTTCACAAGAAGCTTTAACTGATTCTTCCAAGTCGAAACCAGTATCAAAAACAACATCTTTTTGTAACAAACTATCATAAAGATGGCGAAAGTTTTTAATACTATTTGTTATCGGATTTGAAGCGGTTTGCCCAAGCCCACAGCGGCTAATTTTCAAAACTTCACTCCATGCCAACAAATCATCCACATCACTATTTACGCCTCTACCACTAATAATTTTCTCAAGTTTTTCTTTCATCATATGTGGCATATTTCTACAGGTGGAACAGCTCCCACATGATTCTTCGATGAAGAAATCCATAAAGTTCATAACAATATCTTTAAGAAGATTACGATTTTTACCAAAAATAATCATTGAACCACCGGTAGGTAAATCACCATAGCATAACTTCCTGTTAAATTCGTTATTGGCAATAAGTGATCCTGAAGGACCCCCTACTTGTATTGCCTGCGGATCATATGCTCCACACATATCAAGAACATTTTTAACAGTTGTACCCCATTCAACTTCATAGATTCCGGGAAAATTACAATCGCCGGAAATACTAAGTACTTTGGTTCCACTCGAAGCATTACCACCAAGATTTAAAAACCAATCAGATCCATTTTTTAATATTTTTGGTATTGTGGCAAGTGTTTCAACATTATTAACAACCGTAGGATAATTTAGATATCCTTTCTCAACCGGAAATGGTGGTTTGTCGCGCGGTTCGCCCCGTTTACCTTCAAGCGATTCAATTAATGCAGATTCTTCGCCACAAATATAGGCTCCGGCACCAAGTTGTATTCTAATATCAAAGTTAAAACCATCAATACCGGTAATATTACTACCTAACATATTGTTGGCACGCATATCGTCAAGAATATCAACTAAATAATTAAGTAAATACTTATATTCATAACGTAGATATAATAGCCCAATGTCAGCACCTACCGAATATGCAGCTATTACCATACCCTCAAAAACCATCTGTGGAAACTCGGTAAGAAAGATTCTATCCTTAAAAGTTCCGGGTTCGCCCTCATCAGCATTACAAATAATAACATGGTGATCACCGGTTGCTTTACGTCCAAAATGCCACTTCAAACCTGTAGGAAATCCTGCTCCACCTCTACCTCTAATTTTTGATGCTTCAACAATACTAATAATATCTTCAGGTGTGGAATTAGGGAGAAGTTGCTTTATAATCTCATTAGGTTTATAATCCTGATTAAGTATTGCACCTCTGCGACGAATATTGTTACAAACCATAGAATGAATTATTGGCAAAGCATTTTTGCCTCCGCCATCGCCTTCATAAATTAATTCGTCAATTGCCGCACCTTCACGTAACTCCTTAACGATTTCCTTTACTCTAAATGGAGTTAACCTTGTAAACATTTTATTATTTATTATCGCAGCAGGTTCTTGATCACTCATACCAATACAGGAAGTAGAAAATAGTCCAAACTCACCATCATTACTAACAAAACCTTCTTTAACACCACACTCAGCCTCGAACGCAGAAAGTACCTTGTCTCGACCAAACATATTAGCCGTTACACTATTATTTAAATAAATATTTACTTTAGCTAAAGGTTCAGTACTAAAAAAATGGTAAAAAGAAATAACTTCCCTTATTTGTGCTGCTGAAACTTGTAACTCTTTATGCAATATGTCAATGGATTCAGCATCAACATAACCTGACATGTTATGAATATCGTGCAATATGTCAATAAGTCTGGTTTTATCCTTACCATAATTATGGATAATTTTATGAATTTTTTCTTCCATTTGCTTAGTTTTTATAAAGCTAATATTGATTTTTTATTGTTAATTTTTTCACAACAAATGTATATCTTTTACGTTAAACTTTTCACGATAAGTAAATTTATAATGAATTTAAATTAGTTTTGGCAAATGTTATTACATCTTAAATGATTATATCTAAACAAATAATTATCAAGGGGTTAGTACAAGGAGTTGGATTCCGTCCATCCATTTATCGTATTGCAATAAGTAATAATGTACATGGTACGGTAGCAAACAACAACACGGGGGTTATCATTATAGTTGAAGGGGACGAAAAATGTGTTGAAAATTTCATTATTGACATCCCACAACGAATCCCAATTGCATCAAGTATTAACAGTATAAATATTTCTGATATAGAGATTAATGGCTATGATGATTTTCAAATCTCAAAAAGTATATCAATGTCAAATGACATTACCGAAGTAAGTCCTGATATAAGTATTTGTGATGAATGCCTTGCTGATATAGAGACGCAATCAAGTAGGATTGATTATCCGTTAACAAATTGTACAAACTGCGGACCTCGTTTTACAATAATTAAAGATTTACCATACGACAGATCCAAGACAACTATGGATGTTTTTCCCATGTGCAAAACATGTAAGAACGAATACATTAATATACTTGATCGTAGATTTCATGCACAACCTGTTGCGTGCAACAATTGCGGACCAAAATACACCTTATACTATAAGGAAAATGAGATAACAGACATTAAAACTATTATTGCCACATCAGGCAAATTAATTGATGAAGGTAAAATACTGGCAATTAAAGGCTTGGGTGGCTACCATTTGGCATGTGATGCATTTAATGATGAAAGTGTAAATAAGCTTCGCCTTATAAAAAATCGTGATGGGAAGCCTTTTGCCCTACTGTTTAGTGATATTGATGCAGTAAAAGCACATCTTGATATAAATATAACAGAGGAGAAACTTATTTCAGGTTGGAGAAAACCTATTGTACTTCTTAAAATTAAAAATGGTTTATCATCCTCAATAAGCATTGGTTTAGTTACTATTGGTGCAATGCTTCCGTATATGGCATTCCATCATATTTTATTCAAGCAGATAGAAACCAATTGTATAGTACTAACGAGTGGCAATATAAGTGATGAGCCAATAATTATCTCAGATGATGATGCATTACAAACATTTGGTAATATTTGTGATGGCACTATCACTTATAATCGTCATATTCATAACCGTACTGATGATTCGGTTACAATGGTAGTGAACAACACCGAGCGAACTATCAGACGATCAAGAGGATATGCACCATCACCCATTGAGTTAAATTTAAATACGGAAGGAATATTTGCAGCCGGAGCTGAATTGGTAGTTTGTTTTGCAATCGGGAGAGGTAGTCAAGCGATAGTGAGTCAACACATAGGTGATTTAAAAAATCTTGAAACACTCGAATTTTATAAAGAGTCAATCAACAGATTTAGCAGGCTGTTTAGGTTTAAGCCAATATTAGCTGTAATGGATATGCACCCTGATTATTTATCGTCAAAATATGTTGAGAAAATGAACATCTCTAACATTAAGGTTCAGCACCACCATGCACACATTGCATCTTGTATGGCTGAACATAAACTTGATGAAAAAGTAATTGGTATTAGTTTTGATGGCACCGGCTACGGAGACGATGGAAATATTTGGGGAGGTGAATTTTTTATCTGTAACCTAATTGGTTATGAAAGGATTAATCATTTTGAATACATAATGCAACCTGGTGGTGATGCAGTTACTAAATATCCGTGGCGGATGATGACAGCATACCTTTATCATTATTTTGGCAAAGATGTAACAAGCAAGTACCCATTTTTATTTAATGGTGTTGACAACGATGAGCTTAAAATTGTATTAAGTATGCTCAACAAGAAACTAAATACGCCAATTACCAGTAGTGCAGGACGTTTGTTTGATGCAGTATCAGCATTACTTGATGTTTGCAGAGTCGCAACATATCATGCAGAGGCTCCAATGCAGTTAGAGTCAATTGCTGATGAAAGCGTTACTGGCAGTTATACATACAACTACGATGTCCATATCAGTTTCAAGAGCACTTTTGTAGAGATGATAAAAGATATTGAAAATAAAATACCTATATCTGTGATTTCAAGTAAATTCCATAATACAATTGTCAATATAATTGTTGAACAGGCAAAAATAATCGGCAATAAAGCAGGTATAAGTAAAATTGTTCTTTCCGGAGGATCTTTTCAAAATAAAATTTTGTTAAAAAAAGTGGAAATGGAATTAGCAGCAAACAATTTTTCTTTTTTCACACAATCTAAATTTCCTTCAAATGACGGTGGAATTGCTTTGGGACAATTAGCAATTGCTGCTAAGCGAAGAGAACTTGGTATAATTTGACCTCGTTGATTAACAATAAATATTACTAATATTAAAATAATAAATTAAAAATATGTGTTTAAGTTTACCGGCAAGAATAGATAAAATTATTGGAAACATGGCAACTTGTACTGTTGGCGAATCAAGCTACCATGCAAGCCTTGATCTTATATCAAATGAAAATGTTAAAGTTGGTGATTACATACTAATTCATACAGGCTTTGCTTTACAAAAACTTGATACTGAAGATGCTATAGAAACTCTTAATACATTTAGTGAATTTAAATCATTAAATGAGAAGATGGATAATGAGGAAAAAGAGCAAAATAAAAGGTTGATATGAAAAGAGTTTAAAAGTTTCTTTTAATTTAATAGCTGAATTAATAGTGTGATATGCATTGTTAATAATTCAGGATGTATCCGACTATCATTAAAAAGTATTATTAATTCCAAAATTTAGTAATATATTTGTCCCGTAGCATATTTGTATTTTTGTAATAATATATTAAAATTATGGTAAAATTAGATATTATACAAAGCATGTACTTTTCTTTCTTTTTACCGATCAACAATAATTATACTTATTATGCACTAAACTGCAATCTACTAACAGAAAACAAAGTGAAATGAAATATATTGATGAATACAGAAATAAAGGTATTGTTACGTACTATTCCAACCAAATAAAAAAAATATCTACAAAACCTATAAGATTAATGGAAGTTTGCGGTGGGCATACCATGTCGATACATAAATTTGGATTACCGTACTTACTACCCAAAACCGTTGAGCTTGTGTCGGGACCCGGCTGTCCGGTTTGTGTTACAAGTCGCGAATACATTGACAGAGCCGTAGCCTACAGTCGTTTAGAGAATGTAATTATTACAACTTACGGTGATTTAATAAGAGTTCCGGGGTCATCTTCTACTTTAGAGAAAGAAAAAGCTAATGGTGCAGATGTACGAATTGTATATTCAATATTAGATGCAATGCTTATTGCTAAAAAAAACAGGCGTAAAAAAATTGTATTTCTCGGTATTGGATTTGAAACGACCGCCCCGGCTACGTCTGCAGGAATACTAAAAGCCCGAACCGCAGGATTATCAAACTTTTTCGTTTATAGTGCACACAAAGTAATGCCTCCCGCTATGGAAACGCTTATTGATGAAGGAGTAAATATTGATGGATACATTGGTCCCGGGCACGTAAGTACTATCACCGGTCAGGGTATTTATATGAATATTCCTATCAAGTACAAAATGGGTGTTGTTATTAGCGGTTTTGAACCGGTTGATTTAATGCAATCGATATTTATGCTTGTTCAGCAAATTGAAAATAACGATCCCAAAGTTGAAATACAATATACAAGAGTTGTAAAACCAGAAGGTAATACGATAGCCCTAAGTATGTTAGATGAAGTTTTTGAATACAGAGATGACTGGTGGCGAGGACTTGGAATACTGAAAAATAGTGGGCTTAAGATCAGAAAAGAGTATGAAATGCACGACTCCGAAAAGATGATTGATGTTGAGGTTGAGGAGACTAAAGAACCCAAAGGCTGTATTTGTGGATTAGTGTTGAGAGGTGAGAAAAAACCACTTGACTGTCTGCTATTTGGCAAAGCATGCACACCTTCCGATCCTGTTGGCGCATGTATGGTATCCAGCGAAGGATCATGTGCTGCATATTATTTGTATAATGGAGAATAGTTTTTAATAATACATATTATTAATAATAGCAATAATGATAAATAAAACTGATAAAATATTATTAGGTCATGGCAGTGGTGGTAAACTTAGTCATGACCTAATAGATAGCCTTTTTGCAAAGCATTTTAGAAATCCAATTTTAGAACAGCAATCCGACTCGGCAATAATTCCTTTAAACGAAAGCCATATTGCATTTACTACCGACTCATTTGTTGTTGACCCAATATTTTTTCCGGGAGGAAACATTGGAAACTTAGCAATAGCCGGTACGGTAAACGACCTTGCAGTCTCTGGCGCAAAACCTTTATACCTAAGTGTTGGATTTATTATAGAGGAAGGCTTTTCGTTTACCGATCTTGAGAAGATAGTAGTTTCTATGACTGAATACGCCCGAGAAGCCGGAATTATTATAGTAACAGGCGATACAAAAGTTGTTGACAAAGGTAAGTGCGATAAAGTTTTTATTAATACTTCCGGCATTGGTATCCTCAATCCAAAATATATTGAGATCAGTTCAGGATCAGGTATTAAATCAGGCGACAAAGTAATTATAAATGGTAGTATTGGCGATCATGGCATGGCTATAATGGCAGCACGTAATGAGCTCAATATACGTACTCATATTTCAAGTGATTGTGCTTGTTTAAATCACATGATAGCTGACGCATTAGAAATAAGTAACGGTATTAAGTTTATGCGCGATGCAACTCGCGGAGGAATTGGTACTGTACTTTCAGAGTTAGTTAAAGATAACGATTTCGGTATCCGGATTAATGAAGACAAACTCGTTATTCACGAAAATGTAAGAGGGTTATGTGAACTACTTGGCTTTGACCCATTATATGTTGCAAACGAGGGGAAAGTTATACTGATAGTTGATAGTAAAGACGCTAACAACGTATTGGAATCAATTAAAAAGAGCCCAACAGGAAAAGAAGCCTCTATTATTGGTGAGATTAGTAAAGACCACCAAGGTATGGTCTGGCTTGAAACAATTGTAGGTGGTAAAAGGATAATCGATATGTTATCCGGACAACAACTTCCTCGAATCTGCTAATCACCAAATTGATTATAAAATTTTATAAGTTCAGTTGACAGATCGCTAAAAGAAACATAATGATTTGAACAACCTTTGCGTGAACAAATATTTACCCTGCCACCGGCATTTAGTACAAAAAACGCCATAGGTGCATTGCAAATTGTACACTCTTCTTTTACCTGCAACTGCTTATTGCAATTTGGGCAATAGAAATCTACAATAGTATTGTCATCTATATCAATATCTGCGCTATGGTCAAAGCATTCGTAAAGCGAACAAATATATATTACACCCCTATCATCAGGAGTAACAATGTTAAGTTTAATTGATGGGTATCCGTTTAACTTGTTGTCGTAATCCATCAACGAAGTTAAGCAATGAGGACACTGAACCTTTAATGAGACTATATTTTTCATATCTTTGAGACATTTAGAAATATTAATAATTTCTGCTAAGATAATAAGAATAGCTCACTGTTAAATAAAAAACAGTAAATAATGTACTAATAATCTTGTTTTTAGTTAAAAATAAGATTATTTTATATTAATTTAGCACACTTAGTAAGTGTTTTATTAAGTTTGCAGATAAATAAAAAAGTAAATTATGTGTGGAACATGCGGATGTGGCGAAGACGACCACATAACATATACTGTACCAGAACAGTCAGGACATCATCATGGTGATCATGGTGATCATCATCATCACCACCATCACGAAAGTAAAAACCGCCATGAGGCTAAGGAACTTCAACTTGAAATAGATGTTCTATCAAAGAATAATTTAAAGGCTGAACATAACAGAGGGTATTTTGAGGCACTTAACATTTTTGCCTTTAACCTTGTAAGCTCGCCGGGATCAGGTAAAACCAGCCTACTTGAGAAAACCATCAACGAACTAAAAAGTGAATTAGATTTTTTTATTATTGAAGGCGATCAACAAACATCAAATGATGCTGATAGGATTCATAAAACAGGAGCTCCGGTTGTACAAATAAATACCGGAAACGGGTGTCATCTTGATGCACTAATGGTTAATACTGCTGCAAAACAGCTAAAGCCGGCACCGGGTTCAGTATTGTTTATCGAAAATGTAGGCAATCTTGTTTGTCCATCATTGTTCGACTTAGGCGAAAATGCACGAATTGTAATAATTAGCACTACCGAGGGCGATGACAAGCCTATAAAATACCCAACCATGTTTCAAACAGCACAACTGTGTATAATTAATAAAATAGACTTACTGCCTTATGTTGATTTTGATGTTGAAAAAGCTAAAAACTATGCATTACGTGTAAATCGCAATCTCGAATTTATTACATTATCTGTTAGTTCAGGTGAAGGGTTAAATATTTGGTATAAGTGGCTTAAGGAAAAAATTATCGGTAAATGATAATTTATCTCGCCAAACCATTTATATTTTTTTTACTCCTAAACTAAATATAAGCTTTTGAATTTATTGTTTATTAATATACGTATTTTAGACCTGCTGGACATATTCTTAGTAGCTGTACTACTTTACACATTATTTAAAATGCTTAAAGGTACTGTTGCAATTAATATATTTTTTGGTATTGTTGCGTTATTTCTTACATGGAAACTTGTTGCAGCTCTACAAATGGAACTATTGTCAGAGATTTTGGGAGCATTTATTAGTGTTGGATTAGTTGCACTTATTATTATTTTTCAACCCGAAATAAGACAGTTTTTACTTGCATTAGGAACCCCGAGTTTTTATAATAAGTATCGTAAAAAGTTCAAATTCCTAAATGCAATATTAAAAGATAGGTTTGAATTTGATATTGATCCAATTGTTGTGGCATGCCAGCACATGGCCGAACAAAAAATAGGTGCTTTAATAGTTATTGCACGTCAAAATGAACTTAATCAATATGTTAGTACAGGTCAAGTAATTGACGCCAGCATCTCATCACAATTAATTGAAAATATTTTTTTTAAAAATAGCCCTTTACATGATGGGGCAATGATAATTATTGGAAACAGAATTAGAGCAGCCGGATGTATAATGCCAGTAACGAAAAGGCAAATTACGGCACGTGCCGGTTTACGTCATCGTGCAGCCATTGGCATTAGCGAAGTTTCAGACTGTATTGCCATAGTGGTTTCAGAGGAAACCGGAAAAATATCATATAGCATTAAAGGTAATATGAAATATAGAATCTCACCACAGCGACTTCAATTAATGCTTATTGAAGAATTGAGATTAGACAGCGCACCCGAGTAAAATTAGTTAACATTCGTAATCAACTGCAGTAACATTATCCATTACAACCTTTAAATAATCAAGCACTTTTATGTGTTCGGGATGTACACGGTACTCATCAAGTCCGGCAGAATCATCAAAATCAGCAATTAGCACTAAATCGTATGCCGATGATTTAGTGCTAATATTAATACCAACTTCCATTTTGAGAAGTGAGTTAATTGATAACTCAAGATGCTTAAGCATGCTTTTTAAAGTTGCCGAAACTATTTCTTTATTAGCGTTGCTTTTAAGCTTTATCATAACAATGTGACGAATCATATTAAGTGATTTTTATAATTGCAAGATGCAAAGGTAGCAAACTTAAAATTTATTTTAATCAAAATACTCATCATTTAATAAATAACTGTATATTTGCACTCTTTTTGAGAAAACCACTCATAATTTATAGATCGATGAGCAAAAATAAATTAGTACAATTAGTAGAGGACAGTGTTAAAATACAAGAGTTTCCTAAGTTCAAGGCCGGAGACACCATTACTGTTACTTATAAGATTAGAGAAGGGAATAAAGAACGTTTGCAAAAATATCAAGGCGTTGTATTACAGCGTTCTGGAAGCGGACCATCGGCTACCTTTACCGTAAGAAAAATTTCTAATAATATAGGAGTTGAAAGAATTTTCCCTATTTCATCTCCATTTATTCATGAAATTGTTGTTAACAAAGTTGGCGTTGTGCGCCGAGCCAGAATCTTTTATTTCCGAAATCTAAGAGGTAAAAAAGCAAGAATTAAAGAAGCAAGAAGGTAAACTTTCTTCAAGAAAAATAAAAAACTCCAATATAAAATATTGGAGTTTTTTTTATAATTTTTTTGCAATAGGTGAGCGTAGATATATATTCTGTTTAGCTCATTCGTTGTCTTACAATTTCATACATTAGCACACCGGCAGCAACCGAAACATTTAACGAAGCAGTACTACCCAACATTGGTATTTTAACCAGCAAGTCAGAACGTTTCAAATATTCACCACTAACGCCATCGTCTTCTGACCCCAATATCAATGCAATTGGTCCTGTTAAATTTTCATCAGTATAGGATTTATCTCCTTTCTCTGTTGCCGATACAATTTTCAATCCACTATCTTTTAAAAATTCTATAGTGTTCTTTAAATTACTACTCCTGCAAATTGGGATATTAAATATTGCACCTGCCGATGATTTTACAGTACCGGCATTTAATATGGCTGCACCTTGTGAGGGAAATACAACAGCGTTAACCCCGGCACTTTCAGCAGAACGCAAAATAGCTCCAAAGTTACGTACATCAGTTATCTTATCCATCAAAACAACAAATGGTTCAACACCGTTTTCAAACAATGTGGGAATTATCTGCTCAATATCATTATAAGTAATTGGAGAAATATACGCAACAACACCTTGATGGTTTTTATGCGTTATCCTATTTAGCTTTGCCACAGGAACATATTGATATATTATATTATTTTGCTTCAATAAAATCATTAGCTCTCTAAACAATTCGCTACGCAAACCATTTTGAATAAATACACGCTCTATATCTTTGCCTGCATTAATTGCTTCGAGTATCGGCCTCATGCCAAAAACAAAATTATCAACTAGTTCAGACCGTTTAGCCTTATAATAACCCATAATATTTTACTTTTTATTTGCTCGTAAAACTACATTTTTTATCTACATAACTTTTACCTGATTTATTATACCAGAATATTTTTTCAGAAATATTATTAAGCAACAAATAATATATAAATTTGTATTTTTTTAATTTGAAAGAATATCATCAATTAATATGCAATTCATATGATTAATCGTAACCAAAGCCTCTCAGCAACCTTTCTTTTACTGATTACGCTCACATGTCATGCACAATACACAGGTCCTAAACCAATTATGGGTCATAAAATCATTAGAGATTTTATTAAAATACAAATTGATTACCCTGAAAAATCTCTAAAAAATAAAACTCAGGGTGTAGTATCAATAAAATTTACAACTGACGATAACGGAAATGTTACCGAATATCACATAGCAAAAAGCGTTTCACACGAAATAGATTCATCAGCTATCTCATTATTCAAACTTGTGCTTTGGAAACCTGCCACTTCGCTTGGCAAACCTGTAATTGGCAATTCGGAATTTAAAATAAAGTATAACATTAAGAATTTTAAAAGTATAGTAAAAAGACGAGGTTACAAGCATATTACAATGCCTTTTTCTCCGGTTGACACTTCAAATAAAATATACAGATTAAAACAATTGGATACAATACCAATAGCAATATTGAACCCTGGAGTAAAGTCACTTAGTCAATATATTTACAACAACTTAACATATCCCGAAGCTGCCCTAAAACTTGGAATTAGCGGAGAGGTAAGTCTGATATTTATTATTGAAGTAAACGGATTGCCATCAAACATAATTTCAGAAGAATACCTCGGAGGAGGCTGTACTGAGGAAGCAATTAGATTAGTTGAATCAATTAGGTGGCATCCTGCGGTAGAGAAGAACAAAGCTGTGAGGTCTTATTACAAACTCCACATCAGTTTTAAAAAGAATAAAAATAGAGAGAAGCGGATACCAAATCAGCAGGGCAGCGGAATCTAAAAAACGTATTAATATAAATAAAAAAGTAATAATTTAAATTGAGTGTACTATGAAAGAAGTTAACGTATTTACATCAAAGGCAGATTTAATAGTGAAATGGCTTTATACAGATGGAATAAATTTTGGATTAAAGGTGCTGGGAGCTATTTTAGTATTATTAGTTGGGCTATGGTTGATAAACGTTGTTTCCAAAAGAGTTTTCATCCTGATGAAAAAGTCGAAAGTAGATGGCGCATTACAATCATTTGTTAAAAGCATATTAACAGTTACATTAAAATTGGTGCTGTTTATAAGCGTATTAGGGATGATTGGTGTTGAAATGACAACATTTATTGCCATGCTCACAGCTACCTCACTTGCTGTTGCCTTGGCATTCCGAAGTAGTCTGTCAAATCTTGCAGGCGGTGTTATGATATTATTTTTTAAGCCCTTTAAAATTGGTGATTTCATTACAGCTCAGGGTCATTCGGGTACTGTTAAGGAGATTCAAATTTTTGATACATACCTTACAACTACTGATAATAAAACTGTTATAATTCCAAACGGACATTTGTCAAATGGCGTAATGGTTAATAACAGCACTCAAAGTACACGTCGTGTTGATTGGGTATTTGGTATTGGCTATGGTGATGATTACGATACTGCAAAGAAGATGATATTAGACTTTTTGAAAACAGACAAACGAGTACTCAGCGAACCTGCTGAGCCTTTTATTGCGTTGCAGGAGCTTGCAGACAGCACTGTAAATATTGTTGTTAGAGCATGGGTTAAATCATCTGATTACTCAGGAGTTTCATTTGGTTTAAACGAAACTTATTATAAAAACGCTGGTAAAAATAATATTAACATGCCGTTTCCACAGTTAGATGTACATCTGGATAAAGTACCGGCATAGTAATTATTACTATTATTTTATATTTGCGGCGTAAAATACGCTGTATTAATCAAATATGATAATTCCGGTGTGTATAAAATAATTAACTTAAAATTAACTTTCATTTTTTTATTATGGATCAAATTGACTTTATTACTGAGAAATCCAATGCTATGCTTAATTGGTTTTCAAATTTCGGATTAGAATATGCTCTAAAACTACTCGGCGCATTATTAGTATTGGTCATAGGCTTATGGATAATTAAGTTCCTAACTAATAGGGTTTTTAAATTAATGGATCATTCCGGTCTTACTCCTGCGTTGGTGTCATTTATAAAAAGTATGCTAAGCTTGACGCTAAAAATTATTCTTATTATTAGTGTGCTTGGTATGATTGGTGTCGAGATGACAACCTTTATTGCCATGCTCACAGCGGCTTCATTGGCAGTTGCCATGGCATTTAACGGTACATTATCAAATTTTGCAGGCGGTGTGATGATTCTATTCTTCAAGCCTTTCAAAATAGGCGATTTTATTACAGCACAAGGAGAATCAGGTACTGTTAAAGAAATACAGATTTTTGTTACTATCATCACAACTCCTGACAACAAAACGATTATAATCCCAAATGGCGGATTATCAAATGGGAAACTCACTAATTACAGTACTCAGTCGGTTAGAAGAGTTAACTGGACATTCGGCATTGGTTACGGCGATGATTACGATGTTGCAAAAGCCATGATACTTGAGCTAATTAATAATGATAAACGAATATTAAATAAGCCTGCAGCACCCTTTGTTGTGCTAGGTGAACTGGCAGACAGCTCCGTAAATATAACGGTAAGAGTTTGGGTTAAATCTTCCGATTATTGGGGAGTATTTTTTGATATGAATGAAAATTTTTATAAGAATGCCGCTTCCCACAATATTAACATCCCATTTCCACAGATGGATATTCACTTAAACAAATTGAACTAATAAAATACAAATATGAAGAAGTTATTACTTGCAGCCATTATTTTTTCAACATTAACAATGATGGCGCAAAACGACACAACAAAGTACTGGAAGATAACAAATAAAGCAAGTCTGAATTTTACTCAAAGTTATTTTTCAAATTGGTCTGCCGGTGGTGAAAACACATTTGCACCAACAGGTAAATTTGTAAACAATTCAAATTATTTAAGAGGAAAACACAAATGGACTAATTGGTTAAGTTTAGCATTAGGATATTCGTATATTGGAAATGCAAAAGCATTAAAAACTGATGATAAAATTGAATTTATATCATCCTACGGCTATCAAGTTCACGACAAGTTCTATGCAACAATAGTGCTGACATTTAGATCGCAATTTGCCTATGGCTACGATTACAAGGTAGATTCATCTACTTACATATCAAAATTTATGGCTCCCGGCACAATAGACATTGGACCCGGCATTGAGTGGAAACCAAATAAATATTTTTTGGTAAACTTTTCTCCTGTTACTGCAAGATGGATTATTGTAAACGATGAAAGACTTGCAGACGAAGGCTCTTTTGGACTCGATCCTGCTACTGTAGATTCAAACGGGGTTATCATTAAACATGCAAAGAAAGTAAAGTCGATGTTTGGTGCTAAAGCTCTTATTGCTTTCCATTATGAAATATTCAAGAATGTAAATTTTGCAACTAAACTTGAGCTATTTTCAGATTATCTTAACAATCCGCAAAATATTGATATAAATTGGCAAACCGGAATTACATTGAAAGTAAACTCGTGGCTAAATGTAAATATTACAACTGAGCTAATTTATGATAATGATGTAATTTTCAAGGATATATCAGGAATTCCAATAGGTCCACGAACTCAATTTAATGAGAATATGCAACTAGGTCTTGCCGTAAGCTTCTGAAAATACGTTTTTAAAAACTATAACACTCATTTGCAATTATTGGCATGGATGTTTTTTAGCGCAATCGGTCGGCAGAGTGAACTAATTTTTCATCATTAACAATACCACGTGAAGCCAAAAATAAAAATATTGCAGAAACTAATGGTAACAGAAACACAATTGTTGGAATGTTGATTGTAGTTGATGGAATAATAAGTCCGTAAGGATAGGACACAACTCCACCTGTTTCACTCTCAAAAATTCCAACATAATAAAAGAAAAATAAGCCTATGTAAAATAGTAACAGAAGTAATAAAAACCGAACTAATACTAACTGAGCTCTTCTGTTTTTATAAAGAAAAATAGTGATCAACGACAGAATTATAATTAGCGTGATCAATGATAGAAGAGGCAATATAAAATACGGCTGAAAAGGAAGTGTAGAATCGGGTACTAAACTAACTACCTTGTAGATATACAATACAAGCGAATCGCTTTCACCAATAAATTTGGATAACGGGAAGAAAAAGGTTAGTGATAATATTGCCGCAGCAAAAAATAGAAATAGAGATTGTTTACGTTGAATCATTTTTTTATCATTTATTTGCAAAAATAGTATTTTACGTAAAATAATTAGTACATTTGCAGCATCTTAATAGGAAAAAAATATTTCAGACTCCAAACTAAAATCAAAACTTTATAATTTTATAGCATTCAGCATCAAAATGCTGAATTAGTAATTAAATTCCCAATTTATGTACGACATTGTTGAACTTAACGGTAAAATCGTTAATGAATTAAGACAAATAGCGAAGGAATTAAATATTCCAAAAACAGACAGATTACTTAAAAAAGATATCATTTACAAGATACTTGATCATCAGGCTCTTAACCCTACTGAAGAAGTTTTAGCAGCCGAAAAGAAAAGTACTGCCCACAAATCAAGAAAAAGGACTGCTCCGCAGAAAAAGAAATTTGACAAACCTGAAAATACCGAAAACAAAAAAAGCACCAAGGAAGTTCATTCGGGTAAAGTAATAAAAGATCCAGTAAATGAACACAGTAAACAACAGTTAAAAAGGCAATCTAAACCAATACTCTCTGTAATTAAAGACGAAGAAATTTCTACGCAAAAGAGTAATGAAATTAGCAATAATAAAGAAAATAGACAAAAAAAAGTTGAAAAACCTGACACCTCATCTGACAGTAAAAAAAGTATCCGACCAAACGATGGCAATAAACCACAAAGTTCAAGAGATGCGAAAAAACCAAGAAAACGCACACGAATGATTGACAAAAGAACTGAGAAAACCATTAACAGCAGCCAAAATGAGCAAACCGCTGACAATAAAGAAACTCAAAGCACAAGCATAACTAAAGAACACTCCAAACCGGAAACAACAGTAGCCACACCAAAAGCAGAAGAAAAAAAACCCGTTGATGTTGAGGTTAAACCAAGAGTAGCTGTAGAACAGAAGACTACAGTAGAAAAGGTGGAAATTGAGAAGAAGCAAAGACCTAGATATTCATTTGAGTTTGAAGGAATTATTGAAGCAGAGGGCGTGCTTGAAATTATGCCCGACGGTTATGGCTTCTTACGCTCATCTGACTACAACTATCTTAACTCACCTGACGATATTTATGTTTCTCTTTCGCAGATAAAACTTTTTGGGCTAAAAACAGGTGATACCATTAATGGACAGGTTAGACCACCTAAAGAAAGCGAAAAGTATTTCCCATTAATAAAAGTAAACAAAATTAACGGGATGCTTCCCGAAGATGTTCGCGACAGAGTACCCTTTGACTTCTTAACACCATTATTCCCAAATAAAAAATTTACACTAACCGGACACAAAAACGAGTCTATCTCAACACGAATTATGGATCTTTTTGCACCAATTGGAAAAGGTCAACGCGGATTAATAGTATCGCAACCTAAAACAGGTAAAACTGTGTTACTTAAAGAGATAGCTAACGCAATAGCAGCTAATCATCCCGAGGTATATTTAATTATTTTATTAATCGATGAACGTCCGGAAGAGGTTACCGACATGGCACGAAGTGTTAATGCCGAGGTTGTGGCATCAACCTTTGACGAGCCTGCTGAAAAACATGTTAAAATTGCCAACTTAATACTTGAAAAAGCTAAGCGACTTACCGAATGCGGTCACGATGTTGTAATATTATTAGACTCCATTACACGTCTTGCAAGAGCATATAATACTGTTTCACCGGCTTCCGGCAAAGTACTTTCAGGTGGTGTTGAAGCAAATGCACTTCAAAAACCAAAAAGATTCTTTGGCGCAGCACGTCAAATTGAAAATGGAGGATCTCTTACCATAATGGCAACAGCACTCATTGATACCGGTTCAAAAATGGATGAAGTAATTTTTGAAGAATTTAAAGGAACCGGTAACATGGAACTGCAACTCGATCGTAAACTTTCAAACAAACGTATCTACCCTGCAATCGACATTGTTGCATCAAGTACACGTCGCGAAGACCTTCTTGTTGACAAGGATATGTTGCAACGAATCTGGATTCTACGAAATCACCTCTCAGATATGAACCCTATTGAAGCAATGATGTTCCTGAAAGACAAGATGAAATATACGGCTACTAATCAGGAATTTCTAATCTCAATGAATGGTTAAGTGCTATGCCAAAACTAATTGCATTCATTAGTATTACAGAACTAATCATGTATTAGCATAACTGCAAAACCCCTTTAACCCACACTCTTCACAAAGCGGTTTACGTGCTTTACAAACATATCTGCCGTGCAATATTAACCAATGGTGTGCCAAAGGGATAATATCCTTAGGGAAATGCTTAACAAGTTGCCGCTCAGTCTCCAACGGTGTCTTTGAGTTTGTAGTCAGACCAATACGAGCACTTACCCTAAACACGTGAGTGTCAACAGCCATGGCAGGTTTGTTAAATACTACGGAAGCAATTACATTAGCAGTCTTACGACCCACTCCGGGTAGTCGCTGCAATTCATTTATTTCGGAAGGAACTACCCCGTTGAACTCTTTAATTAAAGTGTTCGCCATCCCCCATAAGTGCTTAGCTTTGTTGTTTGGATATGAGCAGCTTTTAATATATTCAAATATATCCTCAACATTCGAGTTTGCGAGTTCGTTCTCTGTTGGGAAAGTCTTGAAAAATTCTGGTGTGATTATATTCACTCGCTTATCAGTACACTGCGCCGATAAAATTACTGCAACAAGCAACTCGAATGGTGTACGATAAACCAACTCTGTTTCGGCAACCGGCATATGCTCAGTAAAATACTCAATTACATGCTTGTACAGTTCTTTTTTTGTCATAACACTTATGAGGCGTATAATTGACCCTGTTCCTTTTTAGCAGCAAATGATAAGCATGCATTTATTTCATTTTCTGTCAATTCAGGATAATCATGAATAATACCTTTGCGAGTCATTCCATTTGACATCCATGATAGTACATCATAAACTAATATTCTAGTCCCTTTTATTGTTGGCTTCCCAAATCTCTTTTCAGTATTAATCTCTATATAATCATTAAATTGTCTCATGTTGCAAAATTAGTCATTAATTTTCTTTCAGAAATCTGCCTTTTGTCCATAATGCCAATAGTTCGTTAAGGTTTTATAGCACATTCTAAATCGAGTACTTACAAGACAAACGGTAAATATATACTATGCTGATAATCTATTCTTTGCGACTTAGCGTCTTTGCGAGAACCAAAAACTACACGAACTATTGTAATGAAGAACAACCCCTAAAATCCAACCCCAAAACCAATTCTAATAACAGGATTTGAATAGGGTGAGTATTCTGTTTCAAGTACATTGT
>CAZGWS010000009.1:0-22370 GCA_964528805.1 uncultured Lentimicrobiaceae bacterium
TAATGCGATGATAAATATTTTTCTCATCTTGTATGTGTTTTGGTTGGAAGTAATTGTGCAAAACTAACAATTTGGAGGGAAAAAGCTAATTATTGACAAGTTAATAATCTAAAATTCAATTGATAAATTATAAAATTAATTCAGGAGAAGTGGATCAAACAATGGTAAAATAGTTAGTAATTTAACTATCTACAACAACAAATTCCTTAATTAAGTGGTACTTAGTTGGGTGGACAAAAAAGCAGTTTCTAATGCCATCATCTTTTATTCTAATAATACTTTTCACTTTTTTCAAGCCCAATTCAGTATGGTTATAAAGCTCGTAACCGTGGTTAAGCATTATTTTTTCCAGCTTATCTTCAATTTTATTAAAAAGTGTTTCGCAAATAATAATAGGCTTCATTTCCTTTAAAACAGTATCGGCATTTTCCAGAATTAAATATTCGGTTCCTTCGGTATCCATTTTAATTAAATCAATATTTTGCTCATCAACTTTTTTAGCATACCTATCTAATGTGGTAGTTTTAACCTTATTAGGAACAAAGTTTCTTCCTGTTGTTTTGCTTCCAGCATTGCTTTCGCCCGCAAGATTGTGTTCCAAATAACTATACTTACTATTTTTTATTTCATAAAAAGTTATACTGCCTTCTTTATGCGATAAAGCAAGTGGTTCAATAATAATATTGTCAAATTTATTTATACTAACATTTTCACGAAAGTAGAAAAGAGGTCCTGAAGCTGGCTCAAAACCAACAACTTTAACAGATTTATTTTCAAATGCTGCAAGAAGTGAGTAAAAGCCAATATTAGCACCAATATCATAAAAAACATTAGTGTTTTTAATAAGCTTTACAAAGATGTCGGTATATTCGAAGTTTTGATAATTATCCCAGTAAATTAATTGTGTTAAGTAATTAGTCTGATTAGTTTTTATCTTCAGAACCGCCCCATTCTTACTTGCTATTTTTATAATCCCCGATGGAGGGAGCTTAATTTTAACAGGCAACACCGGATATAATATTTTATTAATATTTCTGAGCACCTGATTTATGCTGCTATTATAAATAATTTTGTAAAAAATCTGTTTCATATCTTTTTGTTACTTCTTTTTAGTCCAGCTGTCGCGCAAAGGTACTGTACGGTTAATTACAAGTTTGTTTTCAGTACTATCGGGGTCGATGCAAAAATAGCCCAAACGCGGGAATTGAAATTTATCACCAGGCTTGGCATTGGCAAATGAAGGTTCGAGCTTGCAATTGTTTACTATTTCAAGAGAATCGGGATTTATAAAATCTTTAAAGTCTTTATCTTTATGTCCTGCCGGATCTTCGTCTAAAAATAAACGATCGTATAATCTTATTTCGGCATCAATAGCTTTATCTACTGATACCCAGTGTATTGTGCCTTTTACTTTTCGTTTTGCTCCGCTTCCGCCGCTTTTCGACTCAGGATCGTAAGTGCAATAAATTTCGGTAATAACTCCTTCGTTATTTTTCTTGTAATCGACACATTTAATAATGTATGCACCAATTAACCGCACTTCGCGCCCGGGACCCAATCGGAAAAACTTCTTTGGAGGATCCTCCATAAAGTCATCATGTTCAATAAACAGTTCTTTTGTAAATGGAACAATTCGTGTGCCGGCATCAGGGTCATTTTGGTTATTTTGCAGCTCCAGTTCTTCAACCTGGTTATCAGGATAATTTGTAATAATAACTTTAACAGGACGCACTACGCCCATTGCCCGAGGAGCTATCAAATTAAGATGTTCGCGAATGCTAAACTCCAGCAAACTTACATCGATAACATTATTTCGCTTTGCCACGCCAATGCGATCGGCAAAATTGCGTATTGACTCAGGAGTATAACCTCGGCGGCGGAAACCCGAAATAGTAGGCATTCTGGGGTCATCCCAACCTCGAACATAGTTGTTTTTTACAAGCTCAATAATCTTACGCTTACTCATTACCGTGTAGCTAAGATTAAGGCGTGCGAATTCAATTTGCCGTGGGCGATAATCGTCGGCAGCAATTTGGTCTAACGCCCAATTATACAATGGGCGGTGGACTTCAAACTCTAGTGTACAAACAGAGTGGGTTATGCCTTCAATAAAATCCGACTGCCCATGTGCCCAATCATACATAGGATAAATACACCAATCGTTACCTGTGCGGTGATGCTTTTGATGTAATATGCGGTACATTATTGGATCGCGCATATGCATATTTGGGGAACTCATATCGATTTTTGCTCTCAAGATCATTGCCCCTGTCTCAAATTCACCATTTTTCATGCGTTCAAATACGTCGAGGTTCTCTTTAACGGGTCTGTTACGGAATGGACTCTCAACGCCGGGGCGTGTTGGTACACCGCGTTGCTCACTAATAAGCTCCTGTGGTTGTTCGTCAACATAAGCTTTGCCATCTTTAATTAGCTGTACTGCCCACTTATACAGCTGCCCAAAATAATCGGAAGCAAAATGAGGTTCTCCATCCCAAGTAAATCCCAACCACTTAATGTCTTCTTTAATTGAGTCAACATATTCAACATCTTCCTTTTCAGGATTTGTATCATCAAACCTAAGGTTGCACTTTCCATTGTACTCATTAGCGAGACCAAAATTCAAGCAAATAGATTTGGCATGACCTATATGAAGATAGCCATTTGGCTCGGGTGGAAACCTAAGATGTATTCTTCCCCCATTTTTATTGGCAGATAAATCTTCTTCAATAATTGATTCGATAAAATTTAACGGCTTTTTTTCGTTTTCCTGGAAATCCATAGTTTTCAAATATTTCTGTAACGTGTTTTCAAAGGGCGAAATTAATTAGAAAAGTGATGCTTTACACTTCAATAAGTAATGAAAATTTAAAAATAGATCAATAAACGTATTGAAAGTATGTTACAATGATCTGCTTTTCGAAAAAATTATGGGAAACCATAACATAAGTTATTAACACGGGGTTATCAGTTATCTTATTTAAAGGAGATTATGTTTCACATTTTTGTTGAAAAATAGAAGTTAAACATAAAGTTAGAGTTTCCTTAGAGATCCTTATTATAATATGAATTTTGTTTAATGCTTTTTTTACATGATATTTGTAATTGGAATACACTCTGATAATGATGATTTGCAGTAGCGTTGTGAACTATTAAAATGCAGTTTATCAGATTGATACACACTATTTTTAATATTTATTTTGCTAATTACTAATTATTTAAATCAAGCTTTAACGAAATGTTGAATTAACAAAAACTAATAAAAATGAAAAATCCTACGTTAAATAACTATAAAATTAACGCACTTGCCGAGCAAAGGTGGAGCCCTCGTGCATTTAGTAACCGCATTGTTGAAAGTAATAAAATCAAAAGCATTCTTGAAGCTGCACGGTGGGCACCGTCGGCATTTAATGAACAGCCTTGGAGGTTTATTATTGGACAAAAAGGCAACAATACTTACAAAAAGATTTTAAGTACTCTTGTTGATTGGAATAAACTGTGGGCGAGTAATGCTCCTGTTCTTATCCTTAACATGGCAAAAAAAACATTTGCCCATAACGGAAAACAAAATATTACATTTAAGTACGACTTAGGGCAGGCAGTGGGAATTATGATACTTGAAGCTGTAAACCAAGGGCTTTTTACTCACCAAATGACTGGATTTAATGCAGATACAGCTACAATATTATTTAGCGTTCCCGACGATTATCAAGTAGTATCGGTAACTGCTTTGGGGTATGGTGGTAATGTGGATGATCTGCCCAAAGAAATAGCCGGTATGGAAACAAAGCTCAGAGAAAGAAATAGTCTTAACAAAATAGCTTTTAGCAGTATATTTGGAGAAAGCTTTAACTTGTAGAAGCAACAAATTATTGTAGTAAATCAATTAAGATAATCATTATTTTTGCTCTCTTACAATTTTACATGGCATATTATTTAAAGATACTGAATGTAGTTTTTTTGTCAACTGTAAAGTACTTTTACACACCCATTTATGCATATATGATTGGGCTTGACTTTTGGGGTACTATGGGTGCAATGATCACAGGTGGTGTGCTTGGGTTTCTAATTTATTACCATTTCAGCAAAATTGTTTTAGTTTCAACAAAACGATTAACTCCTTTGATAGTTGCAATTGTGCCCCATCATCTGCGTAAGCATTATAGTAATTATCATCATAAGCGAAAATTACGCCGGAAAAACAAAAAGAAATTTACAAAACGGAACAGACGACTTGTGAAACTTGGACGAAACTATGGAATGTACACTATAATTATTTTTACACCAATACTTATATCTTTAGTGTTGGGGGCATTTTTATTACGTAAATATTATGGCGACAGGAGTGAAGCTGTCCCTTTAATGATAGCTTCAATAATTATTGAAGGTTCAATATTAATTGCCGGTTATTGGCATATAATGGGTGCTTTTTAACTAAGTTTCCTGAGTTCTAATTATTTATATTTCAGTAATTTACAAAAATATACTACTAAAAATACTAATATGAAACCCTACTATAATACTGCATACAGCGAGTTAGTAAATTCGCAATTAGCATATTTTAATACAAACATTACAAAAGATATTAACTATAGAATTAAGCAGCTTAAGAAGTTTAAGCAGGTATTAAAAATTAATGAGGGACTTCTTAACGATGCAATTTATCAGGATTTTAGCAAATCAGGCTTTGAGAATTATTTAACAGAGTTATCGTTGGTTTATCATGAAATAAATATTGCCATTAACAACTTAAAGCAATGGAGCAGAAAGAAAAAGGTATCTACTGACGTAGTGCTGATGCCGGGTAAAAGTTATATTATGGCAGAGCCTTTGGGTGTTACATTAATTATTGGAGCATGGAATTATCCATATCAACTTTCACTGGCCCCTGCCGTTGCTTCAATTGCCGCCGGAAACACAGTTATTGTTAAGCCATCGGAGTTAGCCATAAAAAGTTCAAATGCCATGGCTACAATTATTAATAATAATTTTAACTCAAGTTATTTTCATGTTGTTGAAGGTGGCGTTGAAGAAACAACATCACTACTAAAAAATAACTTTGACAAGATTTTTTATACAGGAAGCATGATCGTTGGTAAAATAGTTATGAAGGCTGCCGCCGAACATTTAACACCAGTTACCCTTGAATTGGGAGGTAAAAGTCCTTGTTTTATTTTTAACGATGCAAAATTAAAAATTACAGCCCGGCGTTTGGTGTGGGCCAAGTTTTTAAATAGTGGGCAAACATGCGTAGCTCCAGATTATTTGTTGGTTGAAAAAGGTATTAAAGAAAAATTAATAACAGAGATTCACAAACAGATTATTAAAATCCATAGTAAAAATCCAGAAAATAGTGAGGCTTTTGTACGTATAATAAATCAACGGCATTACGACAGACTAATAAAATTAATTGATCTAAAAAAAGTGATAATTGGTGGAGATAGTAATAGGGAAAGCTTGTACATTTCGCCAACAGTAATGGATGATGTGAGTTTTGATGATGATGTAATGCAAGAAGAAATATTCGGTCCAATATTACCAATTATTGAATTTAACGATATAAATCCAGTAATAAAAAAGATAAAAGAACGACCAAAACCTTTAGCACTTTATGTTTTTACATCTTCTTCAAAAAATAGTAAAAACATATTTCATCAATTATCATTTGGAGGAGGAGCTGTTAACGATGCCGTTATGCAATTAGCAAATTCGGGTTTGCCATTTGGCGGTGTAGGTAGCTCAGGTATGGGTAACTATCATGGCAAAGCCGGGTTTGATACTTTTTCTCATTTCAAATCAATTTACAATCACTCGTCATTAGTCGAACCATCAATAAAATATACACCGTATTCTAATTGGAAAAAATATCTTCTTCGTAAAATGATAGAGTAAAGAGTTAATCTTTATTACCTTTGCATTTAAATTAAACAAATTATTAATCCTTTAAATTAAACACCATGAAAAAAAAATTACTCAGTATTGTTTTATTAGGTATGGCTGTTACTTCTTTCGGACAAATTACAGTTACCAATAATGACATTGCACAAGCCGGTACAACGGTTTATTTGGCCTCCGACACAACACTCAACACAGGTATTGTACCGGGAGAACCCGGAGCCAATAAAATATGGGATTTTACAAATGTGGCTGCAAACACAATTGACACAATTAATTTTACACTTCCTTCATTAACTCCTTACGCTGACCATTTTCCTAACGCAAATTTTGCCTTTTCTTCATCCGATTTTTCTTTTAACAATGTTTATGCATACATGATTAGAAATGATGATAAATTCTCATCAATCGGCTATGCAATTGAATCACCCGATTACGGCACTTTTTTTACCCATGTGGTTCCCGAAAATATTATCCTTGATTTTCCGGTAAATTACAACAATAATTATAGTGAAACATATACTACTGATATGGTAATTGTAAGTCCGCTTCCGGGCGTGGATTCAATACGTACAAAAAGTATTATTATAAAACAAACTACCATCGATGCCTGGGGTTCACTTACAATACCATTGGGTACATACAACACTTTACGTCAGCGTGTTGACGAGGATCAAACAGATAGCACTTTTATGAAAATGGCCGGACAATGGATATTTTTAGACGCTTTGGAAGTAAGTGCTGCAACTTATTCGTGGTGGACAGATGATGTAAATATTGGCTTTGAATTATTTTCTATTGGTGTTGATGTGGCTACAGGTGAGGTGTCTGATATTTCATTCTATAATGGTTCTGCAGTTGGTGTAGCCGAAATAAACATGGTAACAACAAAAGTATTTCCTAACCCAACATCATCCTTATTATCATTTGATTTTGATAAATCAATTACAGGGGAATTGTTATTATATAATCAATTGGGACAGGTTGTTGTTAAAGAGTATCTCAACAGTCAGAAATATACTCAGATTAACGTATCTCAACTACAACCGGGAATTTATATCTATCGTACAACTGACAATGCCGGCAAATTACTAAGTAGTGGTAAAGTACAGAAAAAATAGTAACAGGTTTTAAAATTAGAACTTGTATTAAAAAATCATAGCAGGCATACTGCTTTATTGCATGTGTGCCTGCTATAATTTTGTACTATACCATTGCCCCTTATTAAAAAACATTGTTTCCTTAAAACCCATAGTAATTAACTTTATTTCTGTTTCCCTAAAACCAAGGTTAAGCTCATTAGGTTGATGTGCATCCGATGATATAATTATGGGGATATTTAATTTCTTTACTTTTTGTAATGTTAAATCATCAGGAAAGAGACTGTTTGATCGTTTTTTGTATATCCCTCGTGTGTTAATTTCAACAATTATATTTTTCTGTTTTATAAGATCCAAACATTCGTCAACATACTTTTGATACCAACGTTCGTCCTCTGAGAAAAACCTGTTTTTATTGTGCATTTTTATTTTATCCATATGACCAAGCACGTCAAACGATTGTGTTTCAATCATTTGATTAACCTGTTTGTAATATGTGCCTACGGCTAATTTAATATCACCATTAAAATACAATTGTAACCCATTATCATAAACATCCGGATTATGTCCGTCAATAAACCACAATTTATCGTTATTTTCAGGTGCTACTAAATGTACCGATCCTATTAAATAATCTGTAGCGCAGTTATTTTTCCAATATGCAAAATCTTCAGATAACTCCGGAATAAAATCCATCTCCAAACCACGATATATATCAATTACTCCTTGGTATTTGGTTTTAAGTTTGTTAATTGAACTAACGTAATCATTAACAGCCATAGATTTTAACGAAAACTGGGTTTCAAAAGGCAGTGGCGAATGCTCAGTAAAACCAACCATAGAAAAGCCAAGCTTAATTGCCTGTTTTATATAACTTTCCGGAGCGTAAGCACCATCAGAAAAGTTACTGTGCTGATGAAAATTGTGAGTTATCATTACTTTGTAAATTTACCTCTAAATATATTTGTTAGTTTTAATTATTAGAACATAACTAGCGAGAGTCAGATTACTTCCGAATAAAATTCGTCAGTATTAAACTCCAAAGCAAATATCTAATCCCCTTGCTTTTTTTATCAGCCTGTAGTCATCAGGCACAAGCCGAAGGTTGGCACCAACTTCACTAAGTGATATATCTCGAATTTTTTCCCCTTTTTTTATCACCATTTTACCATAATCTTTTTTAGCAATTAGCTCAACAGCATATGCACCAAAACGAGTTGCAAGAATACGATCCATTGGCGAGGGGCTACCTCCGCGCTGAACATAACCCAATATTGTTTTACGAGTCTCAATACCTGTTCCCTCTTCAATTTGCTTTGCAATATATGTTGCTGCTGCCTGTTCTTTTGATGGCTTTTTAATACCTTCGGCAACAACAACTATGGAGTATGGTTTCTTTTTTTGTGCACGATTAAGAAGATAATTATTCACCACGTCAATATTAAAATCAAGCTCTGGAATTAATATTACATCTCCGCCTCCTGCCAAACCCGAATATAAAGTAAGCCACCCGGCATGATGCCCCATGATTTCAATTACCATAATGCGCTTGTGGGAGTTCGCTGTTGAATGTAACCTATCTATAGCTTCGGTAGCAATTTGTAACGCCGAATCAAACCCAAATGATTGATCTGTTCCCCATACATCATTATCAATAGTCTTTGGTATCCCAATTATGTTAAGCCCCTGTTCAACTAATCTTGCAGCAGTTTTTTGTGTTCCATTACCACCAATGCATACTAAACAATCAAGTCCAATTTCATGGTAAGTTTCAATAATGCGATTTGGTTTATTTATATTATGTTGTTTTGACTTTTTAAATGGCTTTTCGCGAGATGTACCAAGTATTGTCCCCCCTAACGTAAGTATCCCCGACAGCATATGTTCCTCAAGTTTAAAGTAATCTTTCTCTATTAACCCCAAAAATCCTGACGAAATTCCAACTACTTCCATTCCGTATTTAACAATCGCTGTTTTCCCTACACCCCGAATTGCAGCATTTAACCCCGGGCAATCGCCACCGGCGGTTAATATTCCTATTTTTTTTGGCTTGTTCATAATTTTTTTGATATTGATGGTCTCTTTACACTACTGTAACATAGCCTAACGGATAGAAATATACAAAATTTGCATTTTGTAACGCCAATATTTTAATTCACTACCAACTCTGCTATTATTCTTAAACACCGATATTATATTCATAATTCAAATGTACTCAAATTCTCTCTCAACTGTGATAAAATTGAAATAGTGTTTTCCAAATAAATACCAACAAACAAATGTATTTAATTTAAGAATATAACATTACTTTAGCAAAATGAAAATACCAAAGATAGCTTTTCACTGGAAAATACTAATAGGCATGCTCCTTGGTTTGCTGTGGGGTTTACTTGCCATTAATGTTGGATGGCTCCGGATTACCGATTTTTACATTAAACCATGGGGAACAATATTTATAAATCTGCTTAAACTAATTGCTGTACCTTTAATAATAGTTTCATTAATTGGTGGAGTTTCTAACCTTAAAAATATTTCAACGCTTTCGCGGATAGGGTTAAAAACCATTGGGCTTTACATTATTACAACGCTAATTGCTGTTTCGGTAGGGCTGATTATTGTAAATATTACAAAACCAGGACACGTATTCCCTGAAAAGAAGATGGCACAATTTGCTGAAAAATTCTCAGAAAATGTAGCTGCTAAACAGTCATCTGCAAAGCAATTAAAAGACGAAACTCCTCTAAGATTTATTGTGGATATTGTTCCTTCCAATATAGTAAATGCCATGACAAACAACACCAAGATGTTGCAAGTAATATTTTTTGCAATACTTTTTGGTGTAGCGATGGTAATGCTTCCTGAAGAAAAAACAAAACCTGTAAAACTTTTCTTCGATAGCCTTAATAACATCATTCTCAAGCTAATAGATATTATTATGGCAACTGCCCCATATGGTGTTTTTGCCTTAATTGCTTCATTAATTGTTGACGTTGCCGGTGAGAATCCTGCTGATACAGTTTCTTTATTTGCAGCTTTGGGTCTTTATAGCCTGACGGTAATTATTGGTTTGTTAGTGATGATTTTTGTAATATATCCTCTGTTAATTAGGTTTTTTACCGGAATCAGGTTTTCAAAGTTTGCAAAGAAAATAACACCGGTGCAACTACTTGCTTTTTCAACCAGCTCAAGTGCCGCAACGCTTCCCTTAACCATGGAAACAGCAGAAGAGAAATTAGGTATATCAAACGAAACATCAAGTTTTGTATTACCTCTTGGCGCAACAATAAATATGGATGGGACAAGCTTATACCAAGCCGTGGCTGCGGTTTTTCTTGCTCAGGTTTATGGTATGAATCTAGGATTAAGTGGTCAATTAATAATTATTTTAACAGCAACTTTAGCATCAATTGGATCAGCAGCAGTACCGGGAGCAGGCATGGTTATGCTTGTAATTGTATTGGCTGCCGTTGGAATACCAACCGAGGGAATTGCGCTAATATTTGCTGTAGATCGTCCTCTTGATATGCTGCGTACAGCTGTAAACGTAACCGGCGACTTAACTGTTACAAGTATTATTGCAGGTAGCGAAAAACAAATTGATTTATCGGTAGCAAATGGGTAGTAGTAATTTTACACAACAAAAGATCATTAAAGGATATACAATCTAAGAATGTGGACTTAAAAAGCTCCTGTAAGAGACCAAGGTTGCAGAGCAAATTCATACTTTAATATTCAGCACTTTCATCCGAAAATCCTTGTCCAGATGTGCACGTAACCTTTTACCTGCAATACCTTACATGTCTTATTTTTTGCTTACTCTTACTTGTCGTAATACTATATTATTATCAAAATCCCATACACTTACAAGTGGTAAATTAAAAAATAAACTTTTAATTTTTGTTCTTGTAAAGTATTATGTCGTATGTTTGCAACATTAATAATAAAAAGATGATAAAAAACGAACTATTTGACAAACAGTTACAAGAATTGGCTCAATTTGCAAAAGTCATATCACATCCTGCCCGGCTGTCTATTCTCCAGTATTTATCTAAAACAGAGTCATGTATCTCGGGCGACATATCAGATTACCTGCCCTTAAGTCGTACAACAGTATCGCAGCATTTAAAAGAACTTAAGCGGCTAGGATTGATACATGGCGAAATTGACGGACTTAAGATAAACTATTGTTTGTGTAGCTCAAGCTTACAAAGCTATCTTAATATGTTTGATGTATTTTTTGAACCGATTAAATCTGTAAATATTGATTGTAATATACATAATTAGCAAATGAAAATACTAATATTATGCACAGGCAATAGTTGCCGAAGCCAAATGGCACAAGGCTTTTTAAAGTCGTTTGATAAAAATTTATATGTGCGGTCGGGAGGTACGCAGGCATCTGGAAAACTCAATAATAAAGCTGTTGCCGTAATGAAAGAAATCGGAATCGATATAAGTCATTATACTTCCGATTCGGTTGAACTATACATAAATGATGCTTGGGATTATGTAATTACAGTTTGCGGTGACGCCAACGAAAGCTGTCCAGTATTTCTTGGAATAGTGAAAACTCGTCTCCATATTGGTTTTGAGGATCCATCCGACGCCGTGGGTTCAGAAGAATTTATTTGGAGTGAGTATCGCAGGGTACGAGACGAAATTAATGCATCATTTAAAGAATTTTACACTAAAAATTTAATGTAATGGACAAAGATATTAAAGCGGTAGTAAAGCAAAAGTACTCATTAATAGCAAAGCAGAGTAAAGTACAAAATGAAACATCATGCTGCGGAAGTACAGGGTGTTGCGACACAGTAGATTATACAATTTTTAGTGAAGATTACTCCGCAGAAAATGGTTGGATTGAAGATGCTGACCTTGGGTTAGGTTGTGGTCTTCCAACTGCCTTTGCAGACATAAATAACGGCGATAGTATACTCGATTTGGGAAGCGGTGCAGGAAATGATTGTTTTGTAGCCCGGCATATTGTTGGCGAAAAGGGTAAAGTAACCGGCATAGATTTTACAGATGAAATGCTAAATCAGGCAATCACTAACAATAAGAAACTTGGGTACTCTAATGTTTTCTTTATAAAAGGAGATATTGAAACAATGCCATTTGAAGAGAATTCTTTTGAGGTGGTAATATCCAACTGTGTATTAAACCTCGTCCCCGACAAAGAAAAAGCTTTTGCCGAAATAATAAGAGTGCTAAAGCCCGGGGGGCATTTTTGTGTATCCGATGTTGTTATACTGGGCAATCTTCCTGATAGTATTAAAAAAGATGCAGAAATGTATGCAGGATGTGTTTCGGGAGCTATCAACAAAAATAGCTATTTAAAAATTATTGCAGAGGCAGGATTTAAGAATATTAAAATCCATAAAGAAAAAGAAATTAAGATCCCAAACACTATTCTACTCAACTACATGAACATAACCGAATTACGACAATTTAAACGTAATAATATTGGCATTTTCAGTATAACAGTAAGTGCTTATAAATAAACTTTAAAGAATAATATCATGCCATCAAAAAGTAGATTAAATTTTTTAGATCGTTATTTAACATTATGGATATTTTTAGCAATGACTGTTGGTGTATTATCAGGGTATTTTTTTCCGGCAATAGCAACATTTTGGGAATCATTAAAAACATCGGCAAACAGTACAACAAACATCCCCATAGCCCTTGGCCTTATTGTAATGATGTATCCTCCAATGGCAAAAGTAAAATACGAAGAACTTGGTGATGTATTTAGAAATCACAAAATATTAACCTTGTCGTTAATTCAAAACTGGATAATCGGTCCGATATTGATGTTTGCTCTGGCAATTGTGTTTTTTAAGTTATTCCCCGGCGAAAACAACTCAAATTTGCCATACATGTATGGTATTATTATGATTGGGTTAGCACGCTGTATTGCAATGGTAATAGTATGGAACGAGCTGGCTGAAGGAGACACCCAATATGCCGCCGGTTTAGTTGCTTTTAATTCAATATTTCAAATAATATTTTTCTCCTTTTATGCTTATTTCTTCATTGCTATCCTACCGGGATGGTTTGGTGTACCCACAAATAATGCCGTTGAAAATATTACAATCGGGCAAATCTCAGAAAGTGTGCTAATATATCTGGGAATACCATTTTTTGCCGGATTTTTAACACGTACTATTTTAATAAAAATTAAAGATAAAATATGGTATCATACTAAATTTATTCCTAAAATAAGTCCTCTTACACTAATTGCATTACTGTTTACAATTATTGTAATGTTCTCATTAAAAGGTGAATACATAATAAAAATACCAATGTCTGTTGTAATAATTGCTATTCCACTATTAATTTATTTTGTAACAATGTTTGTTCTTTCTTTTTATATGAGCAAGCGTATTGGTGCTAACTATAAACAATCGGTTACACTATCTTTTACAGCCGCAAGCAACAACTTTGAATTAGCAATTGCTGTTGCCATAGCAATTTTTGGTATGAACTCCGGTGAGGCTTTTGCTGCCGTTATTGGTCCGTTAGTCGAAGTCCCCGTTATGATAGCCTTAGTAAATCTGGCGTTTACATTTAAAAAGAAATACTACAGTTAATAAATGAGATAAGTAGCAGCAATATACTATCCTATTTAGCTTTCCTCTCAGCTGTGTTTTTCAACATTTTATAATGTAATAAATTTAATTTTTATCAGAAAACTACACTAACAAGCAGCGCAATATTTAGCAGTGTTACTATCATACCTATTGCATAAAGAATAATTTTTGAAGGTGGCGAATTTTTATACTTTCCCATCACTTTTGAAGATGAGGTAAGATAGACTTGTGAAAATATTGTAAATGGTAGCTGAACACTCAAAAACATTTGTGAAATAATAAGTCCGTAAAATGGGTTAGAGATAAAGAAAATAATTACGAGCCCTATTAAAAGAGATATAGCAACTCCCAATCGCGAGTGATTATCCTTAATATCATAAGGTTCTTTAAACATGCCGGCAAAAATTGAGCCTGCAGCCATACCGGATGTAATGGTGGATGCAATTCCGGCTAACAAAAGTGCTATGGCAAACACAACTGCCGCATTATTCCCCAATAACGGAGATAATAAATGGTTTGCCTGCTGTAGTTCTGTAACGTGTGTGTGTGTTGTAAAAAAAGTTGCAGCTGCCAAAAGTATCATTGCACTATTAATAGCCCACCCAATAACCATTGAAAATAGTGTATCAAAGAACTCGTAATTTAACTGTTTCTTAATTATTTTTTCATTCTTCAAATTCCATTGCCTGCTTTGAATAATTTCTGAGTGTAAAAACAAATTATGAGGCATAATTACGGCTCCCATAACACTCATTATTATTATCATTGAACCTTTAGGAAATGTTGGTGTTACCCACCCGATAATTGCAGAATTCCAGTCAATATCAACTAAAGAAAGCTCATAAATAAACGACAGACCAATAACAGAAACAAATACAATAATCCATTTTTCCATCCTCCTGTATGAGTTAGTATAAAGCATAATCATTACAAAAACAGTAACGAGTATCGCTCCTGCCCTAATGGGAATATCTAACAACATCTCTAAGGCAATAGCCCCTCCTAAAATTTCGGCTAACGAAGTTGAAATAGACGCCAGCATTGCTGATGAAAGGATAACTTTTGAATAGCGTGGTTTAATATAAATAGCTGTTGCCTCTGAAAGACAAAGACCGGTAGCAATTCCTAAATGGGCAACATTATGTTGCAATAAAATTAACATTATTGTTGACAGCGAAACCATCCATAAAAGAGCGTAACCATAATCTGCTCCGGCAGCTAAGTTTGATGCCCAATTACCCGGATCAATAAAACCTACCGTTACCAATAATCCCGGACCAATAAATTTAAAAATTTCTAAACCACCATACTTTGGTCTATAATCACTACGATCAATATTTTTTAATAACTTGAACACTTTATTGTTTATCCTTCACTTTTTGAACAACTTAAAATAAAAATTTATTTGAAAGTAACTATTCTGTTAATACAATATTTCAAGCCGAATATGTTTCTAATTATTCAACCCCTGACAATGCTTGTTTGATAATAGTTTGCCTTATTATTCAAAATATATTTTAAGGTTATAATTCTACTACATTTTAACTATTTTACCTGCTGAAACCGAATTACCTTTAACTATTAGTCGATAATAATATACTCCTTTTGAATGCCCACGAACATCCCATAAAAAGTTGCCGTTGCCTGTATTGATTTTCTTTTCATCAACAAAAATTGCCCTCCCAAATTGATCATAAATCTCAATTTTAACTTTTTCTGTTATTAGCACACTAAAATTAAAAATAACATTTGAACTTGTAGGATTAGGAAACACTTGTACATAATGTATAATATCATTTTCGGTTACTCCCAAATTATCTTGAACATGCATTGTAACAGGAATATGCTTTCCATCAATATGCTCTGCATCAATATTTATTACACAACTGTAATATCCGGTGTCAATATTATTTGAGTTAAATTGCATTACAATTAAATCAGAGTCGCCACCCAATATTGCACCTTGGTATTGCGACAACAGAAACCATGTAGGCTGATTAAGAATTGTAATTGAATACCTAAGCGTATCACCTCCTGAATTAGTGATTTTCAGCGTATCAATGGCGTAACTATTCATAGAAATACTATGATGCACAGTATCAAAATTTGTTGTTAGCTTTGGTGCATCAAGTAACAAATTTATAGAATTAAAAATATTTAATCTCCCTCCTGATACTGTAACTCCCTGTAAATCTGCAATATCATCAACACCGCTTAGCAGATAGTGTTTTATCATTAATGCCCCTTCAGCGGGATTATTTTTATACCGGATAATAAATGCCGAATCGGCTGCTGCCATAAGTAAGGCTGCTGCACCGGTAACATGTGGTGTAGCCATTGAGGTTCCAGAACTGTAGCGGAAAGTATTGTTAAGTCCCAAAGAAAGTATCAGGGTTCCCGGAGCACCCAAATCAATAGTTGTAGTACCATAACCGGCATTTGGATACAGTTCATCTCTTTTTGTTGTATTTGTAACTGATATCATATAATCAGTAGTAAAGCCGGTTGGAACATCTCCAACGCTATCAATATCCCAATGATGATTAGCTGTGGCTCCCATGCTCAAAATCCCCAATTGCCCCAACGAATCGTACATAGCTTCCCAAATAGGAAAATTTACAGGCTGACCGTTATCTACGCCAAACGAACAGTTATCGGCAACAACAAAAGCTCCTTGTACACCATTTGTTTGATCATACTTTTCTCTAACAACAAAAATATACGACAATGCCTCAACTACTATTGATTCGTACTCTGAGTCGCCTGCAACTGGCAATGTTTTTACATTCCAGTTAACTCCGGTAATACCTTTGCCATTATTTCCAATTGCACCGGCAATACCCGAAACATGTACGCCATGAACGCTTAAGGGAATGTTTCCATTGTGCGTGTATGCATTCCAACCATCATAATCGTCAATATACCCGTTATGGTCATCATCAATATTATTATTGGGTATTTCATTTCTGTTTTTCCAGAAATCAAGATCTTTATTATTTAAATCGCTGCCACCATCTACTATTGCCACAACAATTGTATCACCTAAAGCTGTTACACCACCGGTAGTTATATCCCACGCTAATATTGCATCAATATCGGCACCTGCTGTACCACCTGCTTGTCCGGTATTTAGTAACGACCATTGATTGCTAAAAAGAGAATCATTTGGAATCCGTTCGGTATTTTCTCTCAAATTAATAATATGATTGTTTTGTACATTTATTACTGTTTTTTCACCACTTAACATTTTTATAACCAAGTTGTTACTCATCTGTTTTGAGTTAAATTTGAGTAAATAAATATTAAATCTTGCTGATATTGTATGTGCGTTAGTTAAGTTATAAGTAAATAAAAGTTGGGGTAAAACAGCCTTACTTGTTAACTGAACCATAACCTCTCCGGGAACAAAGTTTTCTTTAGATTGGCTCATTACAAATGAAGAGTAAGAAAAAATTAATAATATAAATATGGTTATTTTCATTTTCATAGTTGTTGTTTTATGGTTTTATCAGACTACAAAAATATGCAAAACAACTGGATTGCACGTTTCGGTCTGAATATCTTTAAATTTACGATTTAAATTTTATTTAAGTAATCTTAAAAAAACTTGTGCATCATAAGTATGTCAACGAATTTATATCTTTGCATTTCTTAAAGTGAAACATTAATATGAGTAACTCTTACCATACATTAATTCTAAAGCTGAATAAATTTATTCGGCGATATTATACGAACTTAATTATACGTGGTACGATTGTGAGCCTTGGTTTAATCGTAATGTTATTTTTATTTATTAATATTTTTGAATTTTTATCATGGTCTGGAACGATAACCAGAACAATAATTTTTTACCTATTCGCAATAATTGTTGGTTTTATTATAATTTATTATGTAATAATTCCTGTATTAAAGTTAATTAAATTAGGGAAAAACATATCGTATGAAGATGCTGCTCGAATTATTGGAGATCACTTTCCTGATGTTAACGATAAATTACTTAATACACTACAATTGCATGACAGTAGTAAAAACGCTAACATTGAGCTGCTCCTGGCAAGTATTGAGCAAAAATCAGTAATTCTTAGCCCCATACCATTTAAAAATGCTATTAAATTTAAAAGTAATCTTCGTTATCTAAAATACATTGCTGCTCCGGTACTCCTGTTTCTACTGATACTTGTAATTTATCCTAAATTTATCATAAATCCTGCCAAACGAATTATTAATCATAACACCTATTTTAGTAAGCCTCTACCCTATAATATTGAATTGTTAAATAAAAACTTTACTTGTGCCCAGCGTAAAAATTATAGCGTAAAAGTTAAAGTTATTGGTGATGAAATTCCAAATAAAATTTGGGTGGCAGTTGGTAATTTTAAATATAGAATGACAGAAGCAGCACCAGGAGAATATGAATATGTATTTAAAGATATGTTATCGGATGTGTATTTTACAATTGAAACTAACGACTACATCAGCGAAAAATACCATATAAAAATATACCCACAACCTATAATCTTTAATTTTAATGTTGATTTGAAATATCCTCATTATTTAAAAATGCAAAACGAAAAGATTATTAATACCGGCGACTTAGTTGTACCACAGGGAACAGTTATTGAGTGGAATATTTATACTCGCGACACTAAAAGTATAAAAATAATTACAAAAGATAGCACATACTTACTGTCAATGCAGGGAAGCAATGTTTTTAAGCACTCTTTACAAGTAATGCATAATTTCAACTACACCTTAGTTGCCGGCAATCAGTATGTACAAAATGCTGATTCAATGCGCTTTAACGTACAGGTTATTGTTGACGACTATCCTACAATAAACGTTCATGAATTTATAGATAAAACAAATTTTAGTGTTATAAATTTTAGTGGTTCGATAACTGATGATCATGGATTTTCATCACTCTATTTCTACTATCGTAAAGATAGCATACCAAAATCAAATTGGAAAAGAAAGAAAATTGACATTGAAACGAATGTAACTAAGCAGTATTTCGATTATCTTTTGTTGACAAATGATATTAATCTTACCCCCGGTGATGCCATTGGTTATTATTTTGAAGTTAAGGATAATGACGCTGTAAATGGGTTTAAACGTGCTAAATCTAAAATATATTACTTAAAATTACCCGAGGCAGCTATACTGGAGAAGAGAATTGACAGCACCTCTGACGACATGAAATCCAGTCTTAACAAAGCACTAAACGAAATTGATAGATTAAATAAGCAAATAGAAGAAACAAAGCTTAATTTGTTTGAAAAAAAAACGCTTAGTTGGCTCGACAAACAACAGCTTAAAGATTTGCTTAAAAAAGAAGAAAATATTACAAAACAGCTTGAGGAAATAAAAAAATTAAATAAAGATATAGAACAGCTTGAAAAACTATTAAAGAAAAAATTAAGCCCCGAACTTCTTGAAAAATTAAAGAAAATGAAAGAGCTTATGAATAAATTAATGGAAAAAGATTTTGATAAGCAACTTGACAAATTAAAGGAAAATCTTAAAAAGGATAATGTTGACGAGTTTCTAAAAAAAATGAAAGATCAAAATAAAGATCTGAAAAATGATTTAGAACAAGACCTTGAGATGTATAAGCAGCTTGAATATCAAAAACTTATTGAAGAAACAATTGACGATTTAAAGAAATTAGCCAAAGAACAGAAAAAGCTGTCAAAGCAAACTGCAAATAAAGAAAATGACAGAAAAGAATCATTAAAAAAGCAGAAAGATGTTAAAAATAAGTTTTCCGATGCAATGGAAAATCTTGATAAAGCAGACAAATTGAATAAAGACCTTGAGCAGCCTTTTGATATGGATCAGGATACCGCCATGAAGAATGATATTAACAAGGATATGTCAAAAGCGAATGAAAATCTTGAAAAAGGTAAAAAGAATAAGGCATCTGATAGTCAACAACAAGCAGGAAATAAAATGCAAAAAATGGCTAATAGTCTTTCTATTATGATGCAAAGCGCAATGGAAGCTCGAATGGGTGAAGATATTGAACAGATAAAAGCTATGCTTGATAATTTATTAGACCTAAGTTTTAATCAGGAGAAATTAATACATGAGCTTCAAAAAATTTCAAAAAACGATCCTAAAAATGCCGATATCAGAGAAACACAAAAAGAAATTAAGGATGATTTTAAAATACTAAACGATTCATTAATCAGCATGAGTAAAAGGCAGAGTGCTGTACAACCATTTATTGTTAAAGAATCGGACAAAATAAACAAGCATATTGACAGGGTGCTATCAAACCTACAGGAGCAAAACATGGGTAAAGCAACATCAGGGCAGCAATATGCAATGACATCAATGAATAATTTGGCCTTAATGCTGACAGAATCTTTAGAGCAGATGAAACAATCAATGCAAATGTCAGGAAGCCAAAAAGGTGGTAGCAAATGTAAAAATCCCGGTAAGGGTAAAGCACCTTCTATGTCAGAAATAATGAAACAACAAAAAGGTTTAAATGATGGTTTAACCGGAAAATCAAAAAAGAACGGCTTAGATGGCAAAACAGGATTAAATAAAAATAGCGAAGAATTAGCCCGGATGGCTGCTGCTCAAGGCGAGATTAGGCGCATGTTGCAAGAATTTATTGAGCAACTTGAGGGAAATAGTGGAAATGGAGATGCACTAAATAAACTGGCTGATGAGATGAAGAAAACCGAAGATGATATTGTTCATCGAAAAATATCGCAGCAGACTTTAGAACGACAAAAGAATATTGAAACAAGGCTATTAAAATCTCAAAAAGCACTACAAGAAAGAGAAAAAGAAAAAAAACGAGAATCAAAAGAAGGAAAAAATCATAAAAGAGGTAACCTAAATAACAAAAAACAGTATAAGACACCAAAAGCCGGGCAAGAGGAAATATTGCTTACCGTTCCTATTGAGGTAGTTCCATACTACAAAGACCTGCTTAGGGAGTATTTATACAAACTTGAAAATGAAAAAAGTAATGATGAATAATAACCAATTGGTTTCAATAAACCTAGAACCAAAATGTATTAGGGATGTTGAAATATTTGTGGATACAATTTGTGATCAATTATTTATTAATGATACATATTATGGAAACATCCTCATGTCGCTGACTGAATTATTTAATTATTTACTTATATCAAATAATAAAAACAGTAATTTAAATATTACATATAATTCAGATTACAGAAAAATTGGTATTTCCTTTTATCCTGTTGATAATCAGGTTATTAAATCATTTTTAAAGACTATTAATATTGATGATGTTATAAATCAAGAAAGCAACAAAAATATTTTTCTTATCAAGTCATTAGTAGATAATATTACTATGAACGATAAAGGAAATTTAACTTTTGAATTTGACATAAGTGCGTTACACAATGAAGTTTATAACCACCGAGCAAGCCTATTAAGAAAATACTTCAGCAAGCAGACCGTAAGAGTTAAGGAACACGATGATTAACTACACTTACCTACTTGATACAAATATTATAGCATTAAATGAGCTCAACAATCAAAAATGGCTTAAAGCTGTAATTTCTAATGAGGGAAGAAAACCGGGAGATATTCAATATATTTTCTGTGATGACAACTATCTATTAAAAATTAACAAAACATATCTTAAGCACAATACATTAACAGATGTTATTACTTTTTCTACAAGTAATAACAAGAGCATAATTTCCGGTGAAATTTTTATTAGCATTACCCGAATAACTGAAAACTCAAATATTCAATTAGTTTCATTTAATGATGAGCTAAACAGAGTTATGGTTCACGGCATATTACACCTTTTGGGCTATAACGACCATACAATTGCTGAGAAAAAAATAATGAGAGGCAAAGAAGATTATTACCTACATTTGCAACTTAATAAGTTTGACTGAAAAGGTTTGCTCTTTTCATGTACATTCTTGTATTTATAATTGTTCCACGTGAAACAAAATAGAATGTTCGAGCAATATGATATAATTGTGATAGGTGCCGGTCATGCCGGAGCTGAAGCTGCGGCGGCAGCTGCAAATCTGGGTTCCAGAGTTTTGATAATTACCATGAACTTACAACGAATTGCACAGATGTCATGTAATCCTGCTATGGGAGGAGTAGCTAAGGGACAAATTATTCGTGAAATTGATGCTCTCGGGGGGTATTCAGGTTTAGTGGCTGACAAAACAATGATACAGTTTAGAATGCTAAACAAATCTAAAGGTCCGGCAATGTGGAGTCCCAGATCTCAAAACGACAGAGTGCAGTTTGCAATTGAGTGGCGTAAAATGCTTGAAAATACACCGAATATAGATTTTTGGCAGGATACAGTAACAAATATCATTATTAAAAATAGTACAGCTGTCGGAGTTATAACCCAAATGGGACAAACAATTTATTGCAAATCCGTTATACTTACCAGCGGAACATTTTTAAATGGTAAAATACACATTGGAACTAAAAGTTTTACAGGAGGGCGAATTGGCGATCCCGCATCTAAAGGTATTACAGAACAGCTTGTAGAATTAGGATTTCAGGCAATGAGACTTAAAACAGGAACACCGGTTAGAGTGGATGGAAGAACAATTGATTTTACTAAGATGGAAGAACAAAAGGGAGATACTAACCCCGGCGGTTTTTCATTTCTTAAAAAACATCGCTTATCAAAACAACTCAGCTGCTGGATTACATACACCTCTCCTACCGTACACGATACATTAAAATTAGGATTTAAAGATTCCCCAATGTTTTCTGGAAGGATTGAAGGAACCGGACCGCGATACTG
>CAZGWS010000009.1:22470-29812 GCA_964528805.1 uncultured Lentimicrobiaceae bacterium
GCATCAAAAGAAAGATTGGATAATGTAATTCTGAAAAAGAATAATATTAAAAAAATAACGAAACTCACAAAAACAATCAGTGTAACTCCCGAAGAAGCAAAAGAAACATTGATTCAACAGAATACTTCTCAGCTAAAGCAAAAGGTTAAAATGGCAGATCTGCTAGCACGTCCCCAGATAAGTATCAAAGATTTAATTGGAATGAGCGCCTCGTTTAAAACTGCTATTGATAATATATCACCAACTACAGAAGAACTTGAATGTTCTGAAATATTACTAAAATATAAAGGGTATATTGAAAAGGAAAAAGATCTTGTTTCCAAATTATCTAAATTAAATGATATTCCTTTAAAAAAAGACTTCGACTACAATAAGTTATCGTCATTGTCAACAGAGGCTAGGGAAAAACTTACAAGAATTAAACCGGCAACAATTGGGCAGGCAGCACGAATAAGTGGCGTCTCTCCTTCAGATATTAATGTACTGGCAGTTTTTATTGGCAGATAAAATTGTTTCACGTGGAACATATGGATAAATACAAACATATTTTAGCATGTCCAGTATGTGGAAATGAAAATTTCAAAGCATACATGAAGACAAAAGACTTCTTCCTTACACAAGAAGAATTTACACTATCACAATGCGATAATTGTGGAATGGTATTTACAAACCCTATTCCTGTAAACATAGATAGTTACTACGAAACAACAAATTATTTATCGCATAATACAAAAGACAATGGACTAATTGGTAAACTTTATTCTGAATTACGTAAAATTAATATAAAACGAAAATATAAACTTGTTCAGAAATTTTGTGAACATGGTAATTTTCTTGATATTGGTTGTGGAACAGGCGAACTTTTGTACTATTTTAAGCAAAACAATTGGAATGTAACAGGAGTTGAACCAAACAAAACAGCAAGAGCTTTTGCAAATAATAATTATAAGATAAATATATTAGAAGAGATTGAATTAGACCATCTTCAACAGAATTCATTTGATATAATATCAATGTGGCACGTACTCGAGCATGTGCCTAATTTAGACGAAAGACTTAATCAAGTCTCTAAATTACTTAAACCAGATGGAACTATATTCATTGCATTACCAAATATAAATTCGCCTGATTCTAAAAAATACGGTCGCTACTGGTCAGCATTAGACGTGCCGCGCCATCTGTATCACTTTACCGAAAGCACCCTTAAAAAGCTTATTGCAAAACACAATATGAAACTAATAAATAGTGAACCAATGAAATTTGATTCTTATTATGTTAGCATGTTAAGTGAAAAATACATGAAAAATAATCTGTATTTGCCTGCAGCATTAATTAACGGTATAATCTCAAATATGAGGGCAAAAAAAAGTAATAAGTATTCCAGCATGATTTATGTAGTAAAAATATAGTAAAATAACTATAAATGTTAAAGTCAATAAATAAATATACCACCACAATTTTTTTACTTCTGGCAGTTATTTTAACATTTACTTTTTACATTGTACAAAGTATTCATGAGCGTAATTTAACTAGCGAACATGAATTCAGATATTTCTCTCATCATATTGATTTACAGTCGGTTATAACGCTAAATAAGAGCAAGGTTGTTGCAAATATAATTACAGAAAACCCTAATAATTATTGGACAAAACTCGATAGCCTGTTAAAAGACGAGAACTACGCATGCTTTGTAACATATTATGACAGTTTGTGTTACTGGAACACAAACAAAGTTAAGCTAAGTGGTGTGCTTAATCTAAGCTCTAATAATAATGTACATATTGCAAACTTATCTTCAGGTTGGTATTTATATACTATAAACAAAGTCTTTCAATATAAAATCTATTTGCTTGAGCTAATAGAGCCTCATTATCAATTGAAAAACGATATATTGGCAGTCAAATCAAACTCAAAATATACACACAATCCGCAATTAAAACTAACTCTCGATAAAAAACTCGCAACTCATAGTATTTATAATACAAATAATCAATTTATTGTAGGTATTATAAATACAAATAATCATACAAATTCAACAAGTTCAAATTATTTAATTTTTACACTATTCATTCTTATCTGTATATTTATTTATCTATATATTTTTTATAGAATATTGGATACCACTTTAAGCAGAACATATCCCATTTTAGGGTTTTTGGTTATAATAATAATAATAGCGTTGCTTCGGTATTTTGATGCGATATTACACTTACCACATGAACTTAAAATGTCGTTACTGTTTACCCAAAATATTTATAAAATACCATTATCGAGAACATCAGGTGATTTAATGCTAAACACAATTTTGATACTAATTACCTCAATTTTTACATATAGGTTTTTTAAATTTAAAAAGGTTACTAATTCTGTAATCATAAACATCGTAGGCTACGCAGTGTTTTTTATATATACCATAGTAGTAATATATATTATATATCAACTAATATTAGATAAACAAGTGTTTTCATTTTCGGATACTACTATCCATAATAAAACTCTTATTTTTTCAGTAATAATAATTCTTATTTTAAATATTGGGATGTATTATTCACTAAGAACCTATTTAAGCCACAGTAAAAAAGATAACTATATAGTATTACCGTATTTTACAATTATAATTACAGCTGTAGTTATTTATTATTTAACAAATATTCATGTCAACATAATTATATTAGCATTACTAATATTAGCAGTTGTTGTTACGATTAAGCTTTTTATTTGGAAATATTTAACAGATCCGTTTATAAACAGACTTACTATCATTCTAATTTTGTCAGCATTGTCAGCAATAATAATAAGTTTAGCAGATGAACAAAGAAACGATAATTACGAAAAATTTATTGCAAGAACACTTTCGATTACAAACGATCATATTTTTGAAAAAAGCTATAAAGAAAAAGCTGTTAGCATATCCACTGATACTAATCTAATAGACAGAACTTTTTATGATACTACCTTTACAGATGCTCATTTACAAAACTATGTGATACAACGGTACTTTAAAAACATAAATAAAAAATACGATATTCAAATAACAAACTGTGGTAAAAATGATTTAATCTCAATTCAACCTGAAGGTGAAATTCAAGGATGTGAAATATATTTTAATAACTTAATTAAGGAAATGACGCTTCCTGTAAACGATTCCAGTTTATTTATTGTTAATAATGGAACGGAAAGCAACTATTATATTGGAAAAATTACTCTCATAAATCCTTTAAACACAAATGAAAAACGACATTTGTTTATCGAATTTATCTCGTCGCATGTACCTGAGGGCTATGGTTATACTGAGTTACTTGTTGATAAACAACGAAATACACTTAATTTAAACGATTATTCTTTTGCTATATATTTAAGAGATATACTAACATATAAATTTGGCGATTATGCTTACAATACTCTATTTCAAACTCATAGTTATTTCAAACTTAATACTTTTTATAATTTCAATAACTACCGGCATTATGCTGTTAAAATCTCTCCTGAAAAATATCTTATTATTAGCAGAAAGCTAACTCCAACAACTTTAAAGATAGTTGTTTTCTCAATAATATTTATATTATTATCGATAATCTCAATTTTTATATACCTAATGCTATACGCACGCAAGGTTTTCTATTCATTCCGGCTTAGTTTAAAAGCACGCCTGCAATCGCTAATAATATCAACACTTACAATTACTTTCATATTAATGGGTATAACTACATTAATTTTTTTTAATGATATTATTAAAGAAAACATTAAAAAGCAACTAACAGAAAAAGCAAATTCTGTTCTGATAGAACTCCAACACAAGCTGTCGCCAATAAACAGCTTTAAAAATCAGGATAAAGAATTACTGCAAGAGCTATTGCACAAATTTTCAATGGTATTTTTTACAGACATTAACCTATATGACGACTCAGGTAAATTATTAGCAACATCGCGTCCTGAAATTTTTAATAAAAATTTACTCTCAAAATATGTAAATCCTTCGGCATTTAATGCAATTTTTCATGAAAATAAATTAGAATTTATTACAGAAGAAAAAATTGGCACCTTAAAGTATTTCTCAGCTTTTGTACCAATAAATCTAAATAACGATTCGCCAATAGGTATTGTAAACCTACCCTATTTTGCTCGGCAAAACCAAATTACAAAATCGTATTACATAATGCTTTCGTATTTGCTTAACATTTATGTTATTATTGGCATAATAGGGGCGTTAATTGCTATTATCTTTTCAAGATATCTTACCAAACCACTTGTGTTGCTTCAGGAGAGCATTGCGGCGATTAGAATAGACAAACACAACGAAAAGATACAATGGAATAAAAATGACGAAATTGGTCTTCTAATCAACGAATATAACTTAATGGTAGGTAAGTTAGAACAAAGTGCTGAGTTGCTAAAGCACTCCGAAAGAGAAAATGCCTGGCGAGAGGTAGCACGACAAATAGCACATGAGATTAAAAATCCCCTTACACCAATGAAGTTAAATGTTCAGTATCTGGAAAAAGCATATAAAAATAATGACCCAGAATTTGCAATAAAGATCAAATCAATCAGTAAGTCGCTTATTACACAAATAGATGTATTAAATGATGTGGCTGAGATGTTTTCAGATTTTTCAAAATCAAAATCGAAACACGTTGATAGAGTAAACCTTAAAGATGTAATTACTTCAGCTGTTAATTTATTTAATAAAAATGATAAAGTTTCTATTTCTACAAATTATAAAAACGTTAAGGGCAAATTAATCACCCTTGGACATGAAAAAGACCTTCTTAGAGTAATTACCAATATACTTAAAAATGCAATACAATCAATTACAAATGATAAAAAAGGATTAATTACAATAAATGTTACTACTACCTCACAATTTATTATTGTTGTTATAACTGATAACGGCAAGGGGATATCAGAAGAAATGAAATCAAAAATATTTCACCCTTACTTCACAACAAAAACAAGTGGAACCGGATTGGGGTTAGCTATTACAAAAAATATTATGAATGAGATAGGAGGGAGCGTGAACTTTGAATCTGTTAGCACGGGAGGCACGCAATTTGTACTAAAGTTTCCGTCTGCTTAAACCTATCTTTACAAATTATTTTAAATTTATAAACTCCTTTTTTATCTACATTTGCCAAAATGACCAAAGGTACAAATCCCATAAAAAGACTTATTGGAGAAACCGCAATTTACGGACTTGGAACTATGTTACCCAGGTTTTTAAATTATTTATTAGTCCCACTTTATACAATTTATGTATTTACAAAAGCCGAATACGGTCAGGTTACTTTGCTTTATTCGTATGTTGCAATTTTGTTGGTATTGCTTACTTTTGGTATGGAAACAGCATTTTTTAGATACGCTAACAAAAGTAAAGATGCTAAAAAAGTATTTAATACCGCCACATCATCAATACTTATTGCTGCGTTAATATTTTTACTCGTTACGTTCATTTTTGTCCATGATATTTCACGCTTAATAGAATATCCTTCACATAATGAGTATGTATTAATTATTGCGGTAATTATAGCTATTGATGCCATTACAGCATTACCATTTGCATATTTACGATATCAAAATAAAGCAATTAAATTTTCATTAATAAGAGTAGTTAGTGTTGTTATTACCATATTACTAAATCTGCTTTTTTTAGTTGCTATCCCGAGATATTATGGGGATAGTTACCATTCATTACCGATCTATCGCAGCACCAGTCTTGTTTCGTTTGTATTTATAGCAAATCTCGTAGGGTCGTGTTCAACACTGATAATGTTAAGTAAAGAATTTAAAACTTTTAAATTTAAAATAGATCCGGCTCTTTTAAAGAAGCTTCTAAACTACGGTTTACCAATACTTATAATTTCGTTATCGTTTATGATTACAGAAGTAGCAGATAAAATCCTCTTAAAATATCTCCTTCCTAACAGAGCCGATGCCGACTCGCAATTAGGTATTTATGCAGCTTGTTACAAGCTTGCAATAATAATGATGCTGTTTATCCAAATGTTTAGATATGCAGCTGAACCATTCTTTTTTTCGGAAGCTAATAAAAAGGATGCAAAGAATATTTATAGCCGTGTTATGACACTTTTTGTTGCATTTACATGGTTTATTTTTTTACTTGTAATGCTTTATATAAATATCTTTAAATATTTTATCGGAAAAGCGTTTTGGATAGGTTTAACGGTTGTTCCGATAATATTATCTGCCAAACTATTTCTTGGTATCTTTTATAACTTATCCGTTTGGTACAAACTTACCAATAAAACTTTTTACGGTGCCACAATTGCAGTTATTGGAGGAACGTTAACTATTGTATTAAATATATTGCTAATTCCTAAATATGGATATATGGGATCAGCATGGTCAAATTTTGCCAGTTATTTTACTATAATGATAATTTCGTATTTTTGGGGAAGAAGGGTTTATCGTGTAAACTACGAAATAGTTAAAGTGCTGCTATACACAGTAGTTGCCGTTGTTATATATTTTATTTCAATACAATCATTCGGGTTTAACACTTTAATAAATTATATATTTGTTACATCACTACTTATAATTTATGTAGCAATAGTAGTTTTGGTTGAGTATTTCTCTCGATTAAGCAAAATAAAGCAACATTAAATTTAAAATAATATTAATGCTTTAATAGCGTAATATATTAAACGTTATTTGTATTTTTGCAACAACCACAATTACCTAACTTGCCAATTATGCTGTCATTTTTTAAGTCATCGAAGAAAAAAGCGCCAAAAAAAGGTCAATCTTTTTATCATCGTGAAAACGTTATACAAAATATTGAAGAATTTAGTCATATTATTTCCCATCTTAGCTCAAATAATTTAAATGTTTCAATATCAAATATTGCTTTTCAGGGTATTAGCTTAGATAAAATTCTTGAAAAAAATGCTGAGTCTGATTTTGGTGAAGAATCGTTTATACTTGAGCCTGATACTGGTATAAAAAATCATAAAGTGTATTACTATCGTATTACCTCCAATCATCTAAGATTTCTTATCCAGATTCATTTTACAGATGGAACATTTTTCTTTGCAGCTAATAAAGTATATTCGGATGCATTGCTATCAAATAACGACAAAGCAAAAGTTGCCAAACAAATTGTTAGTAAATATTGCCCTGATGCCAGCAATAAAGCAATAGATTTTAATATTAAAGATTCGTTAGGCAATGTATTGTTTACTAAAGACCACGTGTTTTATTACATAAATTATTTACCAAACAATGCAATTACACAAGCCTTATTAAAACAATTTGGAAACTATAAAAAACCAAAGTCAGGGCAAGATATTAATGAAACTTTGGATAGGTTAATATAGATAGTGGC
>CAZGWS010000010.1:0-28662 GCA_964528805.1 uncultured Lentimicrobiaceae bacterium
TCACAAATGTACAATATTTTTAAGTTGGCACACTTTTGGTGCAACATTTTTAAAAATAAATATCAAAAATAAACTTAGTCTGATTAATTCATTCAGGTTAATAAGATTTGCTGATTAGCACTTAAAATTCCAAATTCATTGGTGTACGCGGAAATGGTATTACGTCGCGAATATTACCCATTCCGGTAATAAATAATATTAGGCGTTCGAAGCCCAGACCAAACCCTGCGTGGGGTACGGTTCCAAATTTTCTGGTTTCTAAATACCACCACATCGACTCTTTAGGAATATTCATTTCTTCCATTCGAGCACTTAGTTTTTCATAATTTTCTTCACGTTGCGAGCCCCCAATTATTTCTCCAATCTGAGGAAAAAGCACGTCCATAGCTCTTACTGTTTTGCCATCATCATTTTGTTTCATGTAAAATGCTTTTATCGCTTTTGGGTAATCAGTAAGAATAACGGGTTTTTTAAAATGTTTTTCAACAAGATATCTTTCGTGTTCTGATTGCAAATCGGCACCCCAACCATCAATTACATATTGAAATTTTTTCTTTTTGTTAGGTTTTGAGTTTTTAAGAATATCTATAGCTTCGGTATAAGTTAGCCGTATAAAAGGCTGATCAACTACAAATTTTAGTTTTTCTATAAGCTCCATTGAGCGTTCATCGGCTTTTTTAGTTTTCTCTTCGTTAGTTAACCGTTTGCTTAAAAAAGCAAGATCATCCATACAATTATCAAGGGCATAAGTAATCACATACTTCAGCATGTCTTCGGCTAAATTCATATCGTCAATAATATCGCCAAAGGCAAACTCGGGTTCAACCATCCAAAATTCAGCCAAATGCCTTGCAGTATTTGAATTTTCGGCACGGAAGGTTGGCCCAAATGTATAAACTTTAGAAAGAGCAAGGGCTGCTAATTCTGCTTCAAGTTGCCCTGACACCGTTAAATTTGCAGGCTTGCCAAAAAAGTCTTGTTTAAAATCCACCTTACTATCTTCAGTTTTAGGAATATCCATTAAATTTAAGGTGGTTACCTGAAACATTTCGCCAGCACCTTCAGCATCGGAGCCTGTTAATATAGGCGAATGAACATTATAATATCCATTATCGTTAAAAAACTTATGTATGGCAAAAATCATATTATGCCTGATGCGGGCAATTGCGGCAAAAGTATTTGTACGATAGCGTAGGTGAGCCTTTTCGCGCAAAAACTCAAGCGAATGTTTTTTGGGTTGTAACGGATATTCAGCAGGATCCGCAGTACCAAGTATTTCAATAGTATTGGCATGAACCTCAACATTTTGTCCACTTCCGGAAGATACAACCAGCTCACCAATTATTGATATTGCCGACCCAGTATGAATATTATCAAGAATAGCTGATGAGTCATTATCAACATCAACAACTATTTGAATATTATTAATTGTTGATCCATCGTTAAGGGCAATAAACGCAACATTTTTACTTCCTCGTTTTGTTCGTACCCAGCCTTGTACAGCTACCCGGCTGCCATATTCTTTTGATTGGAGTAACGATTTAATTTCTGTTCTTCTCACCTGATAAAGTTTTTAAATAATATGCAAAAAAACTAAAATTAAGCCATATATCAGGTAAAATGCTAAATTTTAATTTCACTTTTTGTTTGTTATTGCTTTTGACATATCAGAGTAAATCAGTACGTTGGTAATAATATCATAGCAATTATTTTTACCTATGTCTTCTATTAGTTCTTTAACTTTTCTTCTTTTTTCTATTTCACTATTGTCCGACAAAAGTATTTTGGAAAGTTTTTTTACTTGCGAACCCTTAAACTCATCAGTAATTATGTTAAGAATGTCAGATAATAAGGTGTCAGACTTACTGTTTTCATTATTATTTACAGGCATACCATAAATATGAAGCTCATCAATAGCAGATTGAACAATTTCTTTTGCAAGTCTTTTTGAACCCTCTTCATATGATTCATTTCCCGAAGCATCGCGCAAAGACCATGATGTAAATTCAAAATCAATCTCTTGAAGTTGCTTAATTTTATCACTATCACCACCAAATATTCTGGAAAGTATTAATATTGAATATTTTTTCCATGCTTCGAAGTCAAAATTAGCGGCATCTAAATTTTCAATTTGGGATTCAAGTAGTTTTATTTCTTTGTTTACCATTATATTTTTTGTTTGCGTAAAAATACAATAATTAAGCACTCGGTTGTTTCGATAAATTATTATATTTGCGCCCATATTTTAATCGTTAAATAACAGCTTTTTATGGACAAAAAGAACGTTGGCCACATTGCACAGGTAATTGGTCCTGTAATTGATGTAGTTTTCGAAAAAGAAGAAAACCTTCCGAAAATATTTGATGCTCTTGAAATAACAAGAGATAATGGTGATAAGCTAATACTTGAAACTCAGCAAGCAATTGGAGAAAATACTGTTCGCACAATTGCTATGGATTCGTCAGACGGACTTCATCGCGGTATGGAAGTTGTTTCCTTAGGGGAGCCAATATCCATGCCAACCGGCGAAGAAATAAAAGGGCGTTTGTTTAATGTTGTAGGTGATGCCATAGACGGCTTAGGCAATGTTGACTCAAAAAAAAGATCCTCCATACATAGAGACCCTCCTAAATTTGAGGAACTTACTACAACGAAAGAGGTTCTTTATACAGGTATCAAAGTTATTGATTTAATTGAACCATATTCAAAAGGTGGTAAAATTGGGTTGTTTGGTGGTGCCGGTGTGGGTAAAACAGTTATTATTATGGAACTTATTAACAACATTGCCAAATCGTATGCAGGACTTTCGGTATTTGGTGGTGTTGGCGAACGTACACGTGAAGGAAACGATTTGTTACGTGAAATGATTGAGTCGGGCGTTATAAAATATGGAAAAGAGTTTAATGAAAGCATGGAAAATGGAGGCTGGGATTTGTCGAAAGTTGACCGTAAAGAGCTGAAAACATCACAGGCAACATTGGTGTTTGGTCAAATGAACGAACCCCCGGGAGCACGTGCCCGTGTTGCACTATCAGGTTTAACATTGGCTGAATACTTCCGTGATGGTGATGAAAAATCAGGAGGAAAAGACATCCTGTTTTTTATTGATAATATATTCCGGTTTACGCAAGCGGGCTCCGAAGTGTCGGCACTTTTAGGTCGTATGCCTTCTGCCGTTGGATATCAGCCTACTCTTGCAACCGAAATGGGAGTTATGCAAGAGCGTATTACATCAACTAAACGAGGGTCAATTACTTCAGTACAGGCTGTTTATGTTCCTGCTGATGACCTTACCGACCCTGCTCCGGCAACTACTTTTGCACACCTTGACGCAACAACAGTATTAAGCCGTAAAATTGCAGAGCTTGGTATATACCCTGCTGTTGACCCACTTGATTCTACATCTCGTATTCTTGCCGCTGATATTGTTGGTAGAGAACATTATGATACAGCAGAAAGAGTAAAACTCATACTACAACGGTATAAAGAATTGCAAGATATTATTGCTATTCTTGGGATGGACGAACTTTCGGAAGCAGATAAACTTACTGTCCACCGTGCACGAAGAGTGCAACGTTTTTTATCGCAACCTTTCCATGTAGCTGAACAATTTACAGGGCTGAAAGGTACTGTTGTTTCAATCGAAGATACAATCAAAGGATTTAATATGATTCTTGATGGGGAAGTTGATGAATATCCGGAAGCAGCATTTAACCTTGTTGGCACTATCGAAGAAGCAATTGAAAAAGGAAAAAAATTATTAGCTGATAGTAAATAAAAATACTAACAAATGAATCTTGAAATAATTACTCCCGACACTACAATATATAACGGTGAAGCAGAGCTTGTTCAGCTAACGGGAATCGACGGGTCGTTTGAAATATTAAATAACCATGCACCTCTTATCTCTGCTTTAGAGCGGGGAAAAATTAAAATAAAAAATAATGGTAAAGAGGAGTTTTTTGATATAAATGGTGGAGTAATTGAAGTGCTTGAAAATAAAGTGTTGATATTAGCCGAGTAATATATTTACCCTCAGGAGTTAAATCAAAATTAAAGAACTCTGATAGCCATATTGATTATCAGGTTTTTATTTCTTCTTAGTACAATAAATCCCCACGGCCTTAACCCCTTTAGGGTTGCCCATTTTGGCGGCCTTGTTCCAATCATCACATGCTAAATCCATTTTGTTTGAATAAAAATATGCCAGCCCGCGATTAATATATGCTTCTGAGTTTTTCTTATCATATTTAATAGCTTTTGTGAGATCTTGTAATGACAGTTTATATTTTTTTTGCTGTCCATACATGGTTCCTCTATTAAAAAATAACATTCCAAAGTGGGGGGCAACGTCTTCAGTTTTTTGATAAAATTTTACAGCATTAGCAATATCACCCTTTTCATAGTAAATAAGGCCTATTGCAACAAGCGATAATGAATCTTTTGGTTTTAAATTAACGGCATCTTTATAATATGACATCGACAACTCTTTCTGTCCAAGTTCATAATACACCTTCCCTAAATTATAAAAAGCTTTTTGGTTGTTGGGTTTGTGTTCAAGTGAAGTTTTATAAGCTTCGGCAGCTTTTTCAAAATCTTTCTGCTTATAGTATGTGTTTCCATTGTTAAAAGCTGTTCGTGCTTTGCGTAATTCCAAGGCTGCATCTTTATCTTTAATGACACCGGGCTTAGCTTCTTTTTTACCCGATTTTGAAACTATTTTTAACTGAGAATCGCTACTTTCTGTATCATTAACTTTTTTTAACTGTGTAGTCTCCTCCTTTTTAACAACTGCTTTGTTAATCATTATTTTGGCAGAGCTGTCAGTAACGGTAGTTTTTACATTATTATTTGTTGTATTAACTTGTCTGTCTTGACTAACTTGTTTATCCTTATGTCCTGAATTACAGGCAAATAAAGATAATAAAACCGCTAAAAATATTATTCCTCGTTGCATTTGAAATTTATTTTAAATTATCCCACAAAGATAAGTGATAATTTATATAAATAGATAATGTCCTGTTGTATTTGAATATAACTTGAATAACTCATCTGCTACGTTGCTAAGGCTTTAAAATAGATTGCTATATCGGTTTGAATATGCGGCGTTTGACATTTTGTAACACTTCTTTTTCAACTTGCTACAAATTTTATTTATAGCTAACATCTTCATTTTTAGCAATATCTGCCAAATGCCGTATATTTTTTTACCGTCTGGCGTTTTGTTTCATTGTCATTGCTCAATAATCTTCCAATAACCTGTTTTGTCGCTTCCGGCGCGTTCTATTATTCCTTTCTCTTTAAGTTTTTTTATTTTTCGTTTTGCAGTGCTTAAACTTATCTTTAAAAGTTCGCTGATTTCTTTAGCTGTTATTTTGTTATTCTGCTTTATCAAATTAAATACAGTGTCATTTACAGTGTCATTTTGCGGTTTTACAGTGTCATTTACAGTGCCTAAATACTGAATGTGCATTTCACGATTTTTCAGCAGATGATTTTCTTTAAGAAGTAAGTTTAACAGAAAATGGATAAGATACTTTTCGGTTTTGTGAATACCTTTTGATAAATCTTCGTAGTTAGCTCGCACAAGTGCATTGCGAAAATACCATGAATGCTCTGCAAACAAATCATTGCTTACCTCTTTAAAACCAAGTTTTCGAAGATATTTTATAAAAAAAACTGCTGTTGTTCTTGTGTTTCCTTCTCCAAAAACATGAATTTGCCACAAAGAAGAAATAAATTTTACTATATGTTCAATGATTTCCTGTTGACTTAAACCACTATAATTAAATGCTTTTTCTTGCTGGAAATCGTACTCCATCGTGGCTTTCAAACTTTCGGCACTAGCATATAAAACAGTTTCGCCATTTAAAACCCATTCTTGTTTTGTAATGTTATAATCTCGAATTTTACCTGCGTGATTGTAAATATCCTGAAATAACCTGCGATGAATGGTTAAGTATTCGGCTGGCGAAAATGTAAACGTTTTTTCACCCAAAATTTCTGTAATGCGTGCTGAAACTTTGTCAGCTTCTTCGGTTCGATTTTCATGATTTTTTACAGGGTGCTGTTTGTAATAACTATCTATTCGTTGCTTTACTTCTTCAATAGTAATGTTGCCTTCAATATTTTGTTTGGCAGTTTCTATTAGATAGCCGGATGGTTTTAACCCATCAACTTCTTGTAAGCCAATAGCAGTCTTCCAAACTTTAGCTTTTTCTACTTTGTTTGGCTCACCCTGTCGTAAATATTCTTCAAAATTATCCATTGTCAAAACTAAAAAATATTTTTAACTAATCTTTTGTCTCATTTTTTATTTCTAAAGTGTGGGTTTACAAAGATTTATTTTTCAATTTATGAGTCTAGTCTAAGAACAGGCAATTTTCATAAAATGAGTTATTTTGAGGGATCTTTTAATTTTTTGAAATTCAGTGATGCCTTAGCATCAGTTAATTGAGAAAAGTGAAAATAGTACCAAAAGAAACTTTTTTGATTTTGTTTGTTTTTATACTGGACTCATTTATCATTATCGGTTTTGTTTTCATCACTTAGCAGTAGCATCAGGTTTAGATCCTTCACATATGCATCAAACTAAATGCATCAATTATTCCGGCTAAGCCGAAAAACTCATCCACTCGTTTTTCTGTAATTTAGAACTGCGAGAGTATTTAAAAATATAGAGTAACCTACAATTATAGCAAATTGCTTTCTTACGTCGAAAAAAGAACTTCCTTTTAGCATCACCAAACGGATAACATCAACGTAGTATTTTATTGGATTTAAAGCTGCAATATTTTGTGCCCAGTTGGGCATGCTTTCTATGGGTGTAAACAAACCGCTCATCAGAATAAAAATAACAGAGAAAAACCAGGCAATAAACATGGCTTGCTGCTGGGTGTTGGTAAATGTTGAAATAAACATGCCCATACCAAGTATGAGGGTTAGATATACAATTGTAAAGATATACAATACTATCAGGCTGCCCTCGATGGGCGTTTTAAACCAAAACTTAGCAATTAGCAGTCCAATTGTAAACTCTAAAACTCCTAACACAACAAAAGGTAACAGCTTACCTAAAATAAATTGGTATTTTTTAATTGGAGTTACATTAAGCTGCTCTATTGTTCCCATTTCTTTTTCTCTAACAATATTCATCGACGATAAAAAGAGAGAGATCATCGTAATCAGCAATACTAAAATACCCGGAACCATAAACACTTTATAGTTGAGGGTTATATTATACCAATTTCTATTAACGATATCAATTCCAGGGATAATATTAATTTTAGTCTTAGATGTAATCTGATCATTGGAAAATTGGAAAATAATATTTTGTAAATAATTTTGAGATACACCTGCTTTAGCACTATTTATGGCATCTAAAACTAAGGCTATGGCAGCTGGTTTACCGGTTTGAATATTACGCCCAAATTTTTGTGGTATTGATAATATTACATCTGTTTTATTTTGTTTTAATAGGTTAAGTCCCTCATTATATGTACCAACATCTGTAAGATTAAAATATTTAGAAGCCTCAATTTTATTAATAAATGCTGTAGAAACCGGAGTAAAATCGTTGTTGTTTACAAAGATATTAATATTTTTAACTTCAAAATCGGCAGCATATGAAAGGATAAACAATTGAAGAATTGGCATACCAAAGATAAGACCAACCATGGTTTTGTTGCGAAATATCTGCTTGAATTCTTTTTCTACTATGTATCTTATTACTCTAAACATTACTCAAGTCTGATTTTAAACCGTTTGATACTCATAATAATTAAAAATGCCGCAGTTATAATCAATATTAAAGTCTCTTTCCATATTACTGAAATACCTACGCCTTTTAGCATTATTGATTTAATAATAATGATAAACCATTTTGCCGGAATAAAATTACTAATATATTGCAAAATATGGGGCATACTATCTATAGGAAAAATAAACCCCGATAATAATATTGTAGGCAACATTAGTCCCATTAGTGAAATCATCATTGCAGTTTGTTGCGATTCGGAGATGGTAGAAATTAATATCCCAAGGCTTAATGATGTAATAATAAATAATAAGATTTCTAACCCTAATAACAAGCTGTTTCCCTCCATAGGCATGCCAAAAACAGTAAATCCAAGTAATAATATCGTAGCAGCATTAAATAATGATAATGCAACGTAAGGAATAACTTTGCCTATTATAATTATGCTTGGTTTTAATGGCGACACCAATAATATTTCCATGGTTCCTGTCTCTTTTTCTTTGGCAACTGTTATTGATGTCATCATTGCCGAAACCAACATTAATATTATTGTCATTACGCCGGGTACAAACATAAAAACGCTTTTATTTTCAGGGTTATATAGCATTTTCGACTCAACCGAAATTGGAATAGTTGGTAATAATCCCTGTTGCATGGCGAATGTATTTGTAATTCCGGTTAAATAACCTGTTAACATATTAGCTGTATTTGCGTCTGATGCATCGGCAATAATTTGTACAGATGTTGCGTGTGTTGTACCTAAGTCTTTTGCAAAATTCTCGGGAATTACAAGGGCGATCTTAATCTTTGCTTCTTTAAAAGATTCTTCAATTTGCGAATATGATTCTAAATTCTTGGTTAAAATAAAGTATCCCGAAGAAGTTATTGTGTTTATATATTGCTGTGATGTAGTATTGTTTGCCAAATTGAGTATTGCTATTTTAGCATCTTTTATTTCTGTGGTAATTGCAAAGCCAAATAACAGAACCTGAGCTATTGGCATACCAAACAATATTATTAAAGTACGCCTGTCGCGAAATATATGTTTAAATTCTTTTCTGACAAAAGCTAAGAATGTCTTCATTTATGTTATTTAATATTAAAGTATTGTTTTATATATTTATAAATACGTATTACCTTGCTAATTTTAAGAATACTTCATCCATATTTTTTGCATTGTATTTTGTTAATAATTCATCCAATGTTCCAAGTACTGCAATCTTACCTTGAACCATCATACAAATCCTATCGCAATACTCTGCTTCATCCATATAATGTGTTGTTACAAACACCGTTATGCCATTTTCTGTAGCTTGGTAAATCAAATCCCAAAATTGACGCCGTGTAATAGGATCAACACCACTTGTGGGTTCGTCCAAAAAGACTATCTCAGGCTTGTGAAGTGTTGCCACCGAAAAGGCAATTTTTTGTTTCCATCCTAAAGGTATTTCCGATATTAATGTGTTTTCAATGTTTTCTAAGTTAAGATTCACAACCATATCTTTGGTTCTTTCAATAATTTCCTTTTTTGATAAACCATATATTCCACCAAAAAATTTAATGTTTTCTCTTAGAGTTAAGTCTTCATAAAGTGAAAACTTTTGACTCATGTAGCCTATATTATACTTTAGCTCGTTTCTTTGAGTTTTAATGTCAAATCCGGCTACTTTTCCACTTCCCGAAGTGGGTTCCAGAATACCTGTAAGCATTTTAATAGCAGTAGTTTTACCGGCACCGTTAGCACCTAAAAAACCAAATATCTCACCCTTCTCTACATAAAAGCTAATGTTATCAACAGCTTTAAAAGAGCCGTAGGTACGTGTTAAATTACTTACTTCTATTACCTTATTCATATCAATTACTATTGCTCTTTTGTCATTAACTCCATAAAACTATCTTCTACATTTGCATTTATTTTATTAAAAGAAAAATTAATATTGTTGTCGTTAAGAAAGTTTTTAACAGCAACAATGTCATCATTTTTCAGGGTGATGTGAATACTTCTTCCGAACATAAAAGCTGAATTTATTTCTTCAATTTTTTTTATCAATTTTAGTGTTACATAGTTATTTTTGGTTTTCAGTTCATATAGTTGACGACTAAAATTATTACATATATTTAAGGGGGTATCAACGGTAAGTATCTCTCCATTTTGCATTAATGCAATATCATCACACTGCGAAGCTTCATCCATATATGGTGTTGAAACTAAAGTTGTTAATCCCTCTTTATTTTGAAGTTTTTTAAGGTTTTCCCAAAATTCTTTTCTCGAAACAGGGTCAACGCCAAAGGTAGGCTCATCTAATAGTAAGATTTTAGGTTTATGTATTAACGCACAACATAAAGCAAGTTTTTGCTTCATTCCACCTGATAAGTCAGCAGCTCTGCGTCGTTTAAATGGCTCAAGCAAAATATAGATCTCCCTTATCATATCGTAATTTGCTGTAACTGTTGTGTTAAATACCCTTGCGAAGAACTCTATATTTTCCTGTACTGATAAATCCATATAAAGAGAGAAACTACCAGGCATATAACCAACTATCCTCCTTATTTTTTTATAATCTTTAACCGTATCAAACCCCATTAATTTTGCACTACCATTATTGGGGATAAGTAAAGTTGTAAGTATTCTGAACAGAGTTGTTTTTCCGGCTCCGTCAGGACCTATTAAGCCAAAAAGTTTCCCTTTGTCAATATTTAACGAAACATTATTAAGGGCTTTGGTTGTATTGTATGATTTGGATATGTTATTTACTTCAATCATTCTTTTTTTGCAAAACTGAATTTTAAATTCACAAAGGTTTATTTCAATTCAGCTAATTGAAGTAAACACTGGCAGGCATCCCTATTTTTAAAGCACCATTATTTTTTACATTTATTTTAATTGCATAAACAAGATTCCTCCTTTCATCTTTGGTTTGAATAATTTTTGGAGTGAATTCAGCTTGAGAACTTATCCAGACTATTTTTCCTTCAAAAAATGTTTCACCATTATCAATATCAATACTAATTTTTACTTTTTGTCCGATTTTTATCTGCGAAAGCTGGGGTTCGATTACATATGCTTTTAACTTTAACATATCCATATTTTGAATTTGGTACAAAGGTTTACCAGGTGCAGCAAACTCAAATGGCTCAACATACTTAACCAGTACTGTTCCTTCTATTGGGTTTATAATAATACTTTTTGAAATCTGGTCGTCAACCTGCTTTATCTGAGCATCTAAAGACTCAATCTGACTTAAAACAGAGGCATTTTGCGCTTGTACACTTGATATTTGTTGTGTAGTTACATTAACCTGCCCGTGTATATCGTCGAGTTGCTTTTTAGTAGCCGACCCTTCATTGTACATTGTCTGTATTCTATCTAAATTAATGTTTTGAACTTGAAGTTGCTCTTTAAGTACATTTATTTGTGATAGTACACTTTTTGATTTTGACTTTATACTTCCAAATGATGACATAAGCAATTTCTTTTTAAGGTGAAGTTGCATAGTATCAATAATACCAACAACAACATTTGCCTTAAGGATATCGCCCTCGTTTATTGAAAAAGAAAGCAGCTGACCAATGTTTTCAGCAGAAATAGTTGTGGCGTCACTTTCAAAATTCCCATTTGCATCAGCCTTATTAGTGTTATTATTGCACGAAGCAAAAAACCCAATTGCAATTATTAATAGTAGTATTTTTTTCATCATTTTTTAGTTTTAATAAAATATAAGAAGATGGACTAAGAATTCATCATTGCTTATGTGATTTATGTATTGTTGAATACTTTATGGCTAGTACAGCTCGCCTTTTAAATGGTTAAGATTTATGCGCTTTTGTATGAGCTTTATTTTATTTATCTCTAAGGTTTGTTTAGCTACTTTCAGGTCGTTAAAATCCTTTAAATATTCGTTGGATGTAATTGTTCCGTTTTTAAACTTGGACCATGATAAGTTTTTAATATCCTCTTTTATTATAATAATTTTAGTATCTAATTCTATTTGATTATTAATGTTACCAATGTCGTTTGTTATTTTGTTGATTTCCAAATTGTTTTGCTTAATAAAGATATCCTTGTTTACGTTAATTACATTTTGTTTTACAGCTGCTTTCTGTTGCTGCTTTGCATAAGTACCCCAGTCAAATATATTCCACGATATATTTACACCTATCATTGCGTAAGTATGCAAATCGGTATTCATGAAATTATAGCCAGGTCGCCCATAGCCACCATTAGCAAAAAGCGATAGCTTAGGAAACTTTTTTATATGTTCCATCTCTAAACTTGCCTGATTTATAGTCCCCTGAAATCCAAATAATTTTAATTGGGGAATTATTGTAGGGTTATTTTTATTTCCTTTTGGGAGACGAAAAAAGGTGTCTTCATCTATTTGTATCCCTGTTAGTACTTGTAATGTTTTAATTAAATTAAGTCTCGAAGTCTTCGTATCAAGTATCTGTTTATCAATTAATAATTGAGCGGCAGTTAATTTGTTTACCTCCGAAATAAGTACTGCTCCGTTATTGTAAGCTGACTTTAAAATTTTAAGATTATCTGCAATTTCGCTTCCTGCTGTGTTTAGTATATTAATATTTTGCTTTAACAGGATTATATTAAGGTACAGTTGATTTATTTGCTCCATCAAGTTATAATTTTCTATCTCATCCTGAGTTTCCTCTAATTTATTTGCAGCCAATTGCAACGTCTTTGCATTTTTAGTATTACCACCATCATAGATTATTTGCTGTAGCTGAATATCTGCCCGATAATTATCATTTGGAAATGTAGGGAAAAAGCCCTGAAATCCGGGAGTTGGTATTTCAGGAAAAACAACAACCTCCGATTGATAAGTAGCACTACTACTAAGAGTTAGCTTTGGCAGATAGTTTTTATTTAAAGTGCTTTTTATTAGTTCAACATTCTCTTTTTGCAAAACATTTTTTTTAAAGCCGGGCCAATTTACTTTTGCCGAATCGCGACATTGTTCAAGGGTTATATTTTTTTGCTGCGAAAAAATCATGTTAGGCATCAAAATAAATGCGAGAATGTATAATGTGAGTTTCATATTATAAATTTGGTATTTTGTAGTGTATTGTTTACCAATTAACGTAAATAAAAGCGTTATAAATGTAGCAAATATACATATTTTTTTATCGTTACTTATTATAATGTTTATGCTTTTTGGAAATATATTTTTGTTAAAATTATTATTGAGATTGTGTACTTTTTAGAAAATGTTATTGGAACAAAAAAAGCATTCACTCACCCAAATAAGTCGGTTACATCTAAAAAGTTACCGTTTAATAATTGCTTAATTGAGGTTACACAAAAAGTAATGATATTTGGAAAAAAATTAAAATGCATAAAATACTACTTACTTCTCTTCCGGAAGCCAAGGGCAATAAATCAAATAGGATTAGGTGTAATTATGTATGCCTAAATTGTGGTTATATATCATTTCGTACAATTGAATGCCCAATATGTCATCAAATACTTGTAAGAAAAGAATGTTATTATAACAACAATTATTTTAAATTAATGGATTAGGGGTGAGTTGTAAAATTTAAATAATTACTTGTCGCCAATGCCAACCGAAGCAGGCAATGAAAGATGAGCCTGTACTAACACCCACTTCCCTTTAATTTTTTCAACAACACCTGTAAACCTTAACCCTTCATAACTGTGAGCTACCCCCCTGTACATATAATTATAGTTTAGAGTTTCAGCAAACCAAGCTGTATTGCCTGTACAGTTTAATTTAATAAATTGATTTGAAGCAGAGATATATGTTTCGGAAATTAACCTAAATTGCTCACTTATGGCTTCTTTAATACTTTTCCAACCCATTAATCTTTCATCCGAATCTGTACCATAAAGGATTATATCGTCATCATCAGCCCAAATAGTTTCAATAAGATCAAAATCCTGATTCTCATTTGCGATGATATAATTTTCTAATAAATTCTCAATAGCATCCTTGTCATTGTTACAATTAGCCTTTGTTTTTACATTATTACATGATGATACAACAGTAATAATGCTTAATAGAAATGCAAAATAAAAAAATTTCATAGCTGTATATTTTTAATCAGTAATAAATTACAGTACACTTTTAGTGAAGTTATTAATTTATGTCAATGCATAAAATTACAGTTTTTTTCAAAGTAAATTGTAATAATTACTTTATTTATAATAAATCCAAATACCTACCAATACGCACTACTCAAATAAGAACAATAAATTATTTAAAATTTCATTTTTTTTGTTCAGTAAAATATCGTAAAATTGCAGCCAATTTAAAATAACTTCATTCCATTGTAAATGAGTAGTATATTACACAAAATAATTGTTCTTGCACGTATAGCGTTTACGGCTGTTATAGTGTTAACATTTAGTGCAAATTTATCAGCTCAGCACAATGAGCATAAAAAGGCGGATGAGAAAATACCTTGGCAAAACGACATCGAACATGAAGAGTTTAAGGCCGGTGATATGATAATTGAGCATATTGGTGACTCATATGAGTGGCATATTATTACAGTAGGCAACACGCATGTAACCATTCCTTTGCCGATAATGTTTTACGACGAGGGTCATTTTCACTTTTTTATGTCGAGTGCTTTGCATCACCACAATGGTAACTACGAAGGCTATTTTGTTTCAAAACTTGATATGAATGCCGGCAAACTTGTTAGAAAGAGTGCTAATGGAGAAGAAATAAGACCTTATTTAGATTTTTCGTTTACCAAAAATGTATTGGCAATTTTTATTAGTATATTTATATTAATTTTCATGTTTATGTCGATAGCTAAGTCGTACAAAGTTAGGGAGGGTAAAGCTCCAAAAGGGATGCAGTCGCTTCTTGAGCCGGTAATTATTTTTATCCGAGATGATGTTGCCAAGTCATCAATAGGTGAAAAAAAATATGAAAGATATACCCCCTTTTTATTAACGATTTTCTTTTTTATCCTGTTAAATAACTTATTAGGTATTATCCCTTTTTTTCCGGGAGGTGCAAATATTACCGGTAACATTGGGGTAACCGGAGTATTAGCTGTTTTTACATTCATCATTACAACATTTAGTGGCAACAAAAATTACTGGTTACATATTGTTAATGCACCAGGAGTTCCTTGGTGGTTAAAAATACCAATACCGTTAATGCCTATTGTTGAACTTATTGGAGTTTTTACAAAACCTTTTGTCCTCATGGTTCGTTTATTTGCAAACATGAGTGCAGGGCATATTATTATACTTGGTTTTATTAGCTTGATATTTATTTTTGGTCAGCTAAGTACCGGGTTAGGTTTTGGCGTATCAATTGTTTCTATCGCATTTTCAATATTTATGGATGTGCTCGAAATATTGGTAGCATTTATTCAAGCATACGTATTCACACTTCTATCGGCACTGTATTTTGGTATGGCAACCGAAGAACATCATTAAGAAATTATCCATTTAATTAATTTATAAAACAATAACTATGGAATTATTAGCAATTTTATTACAGGCAGTAGCCGACCTTGCCCCTTATGCAAAAATGGGAGCAGGTATTGGTGCCGGAGTAGCTGCAATTGGTGCAGGTATTGGTATCGGACAAATTGGTCGTGGTGCTGTTGAAGCCATTGCCCGTCAGCCGGAAGCTGTCGGCGACATTCGTTCAAACATGATTGTTGCCGCTGCCCTTATTGAGGGTGTAGCCTTTTTTGCAATCGTTGTTTGTTTATTAATTGTTTTCTTATAAACAATAGCGATAAACTACTGTTATGATGTAGCGGTTGGCTGCATCATAACAGTATTAATAAAAAATTAATAAAGTATAAAGTTACATGTTAAAATATAGGGGTTTCACAATATTTTAAACTTTACAACTTACAAACTTAATAACTTATAAATACACATAATATGTCATTAATCAATCCGGGATTTGGCTTAGTAATTTGGATGACCATTGCGTTTGGTTTTTTGCTTTTTATACTTGCAAAATATGCATGGCCGGCAATACTTTCATCGCTAAGCGAAAGAGAAAAATCTATTGAAGAAGCATTGATGTCTGCTGAAAAAGCAAGAGAAGCAATGGAAGAGCTCAAGCTTGGTAACGAAGAGCTTATTAAAGAGGCTCAAGACGAAAGAGATCAAATAATAGCAGATGCCAGAATACTTAAAGATAAGATGATTAATGATGCCAAAGAAAAAGCGCAAGCTGCTGCCGATAATATTGTTGAAAATGCAAAAACATCAATTGAAAATGAAAAGAAGGCAGCTTTGGTTGAAATTAAAAATACAATAGTTTCTTATTCTATTGATATTGCCGAAAAAATTCTTCGTGAAGAACTTAAAGATAAGAAGACTCAAACTGCTTATGCTGAGAAACTTCTTAAAGAAACCAGCTTAAATTAACAGGTGTTGTTATGAGAGTTAAATTATTATCAAAACGCTATGCGACAGCAATATTCGACCTCGCAGTTGAACTAAATATTCTTGAAAAAGTAAATTCAGACTTAGTATTTGTAAAAAAAGTATTTGCTGAAAATCGTGAATTAAGAGTCATTATTGCCAATCCCGTTATTGATACATATAAAAAAATAAATATCCTTAACGATTTATTTGAAACCAGAGTACAGAAGCTTACAATAAAGTTTTTACGCTTAATTACAAAAAAAGGTAGAGAACAATATATACCTTATATAAGTACCTCCTTTATTGAAATTTATAGAGAAAATAAAAATATATTATCAGTTGAACTTACCACTGCGCTTAAAGCAGATAAAGAAATTTCTAATGAGATTATCGATAAATTAGAAAAAGCAACAAAAATGAATATTGATTTAACTGAAAAGGTAAACAAAGACATAATTGGTGGTTTTGTTGTTAATTTTCAAGATTATCAATATGATGCAAGTATAATAAATCAATTAAGTAAGTTAAAAAAGAGTTTTTCGGATAATTTATTTGAAACAAAATATTAAAAAATAGAAAAAACATCATATGGCAGACATTAAACCAGCTGAAGTATCAGCCATTTTACGAAAAGAATTATCAGGCTTCGAGTCGGAAGCAGTATTAGAAGAGGTAGGATCTGTACTACAGATTGGTGATGGAATAGCACGCATTTACGGCTTAACTAATGTTGAAGCCGGTGAATTGGTGGAGTTTGAAAAAACCGGATTAAAAGGCATTGTTCTTAACCTTGAAGAAGATAACGTTGGTGTTGTATTATTGGGTGAACCCGGAGACATTAACGAAGGCGATAGTGTAAAACGCACAAAGCGGATTGCATCTTTAAAAGTTGGTGAAGGTATGCTTGGTCGCGTTGTTAATACATTAGGTGAAACTGTTGATGGTAAAGGACCAATTAAAGGTATTACATACGAAATGCCACTTGAGCGTAAAGCTCCCGGTGTGCTTTTCCGTCAGCCCGTAAACGAACCTTTACAAACAGGTATTAAAGCTATTGATGCCATGATACCTATTGGCAGAGGTCAGCGTGAATTAATTATTGGCGACCGTCAAACCGGAAAAACGGCTATTGCTATTGACACCATAATTAACCAAAAAGAGTTTTATGAAAAAGGAGAACCTGTATATTGTATTTATGTTGCCTCAGGGCAAAAAGGATCGAATGTAGCAAATATCCAGCAAACTCTTGAAGAAAACGGCGCAATGGCATACACAACTATTGTTATGGCTACAGCCTCCGACCCGGCAGCAATGCAATTTTATGCACCATTTGCCGGTGCCGCCATTGGTGAATTTTTCCGTGATACAGGTCGCCCTGCTCTTGTAATTTATGACGACTTAAGTAAACAGGCCGTTGCTTACCGCGAAGTTTCGTTGCTTTTACGTCGTCCACCGGGACGTGAAGCATATCCGGGAGATGTTTTTTATCTTCACTCAAGATTACTTGAGAGATCTGCAAAAATCATTAACACCGACGATATTGCAAAAAAAATGAATGATGTGCCAAAAAGCATAAAAGATTTAGTTGTAGGTGGTGGCTCTTTAACTGCACTGCCTATAATTGAAACTCAAGCCGGTGATGTTAGTGCATACATACCAACAAATGTTATCTCAATTACCGACGGGCAGATTTTTCTTGAAAATGACCTTTTCAATGCAGGAATCAGACCCGCAATTAATGTTGGAATCTCTGTTTCGCGAGTTGGTGGTAATGCTCAAATAAAATCAATGAAAAAAGTTGCCGGTACTCTTAAACTCGACCAGGCACAATATCGTGAGCTGGAAGCCTTTTCTAAATTTGGCTCCGATTTAGATGCCGCTACAATGTCAGTACTGGAAAAAGGCAAAAGAAATGTTGAAATACTTAAACAACCCCAGTATTCGCCGCTTACCGTTGGTGAACAGGTTGCAATTATTTTCTGCGGATCACAAAACCTTCTTTCTAAAGTACCTGTTAACAAAATTATCGACTTCCAAAATGCCTTTTTATTACACATGAACACCCACCATAAAGCTGTAATTAAAAAACTTGGCGAAGGAAAATACACCGAAGAACTAACTACTGCACTCACTAAAGCTGCTGCCGATGTGTCGCGAAATTATGAAGTAAAAACCAATAAATAATAACTATGGCAAATCTGAAGGAAGTACGCATACGAATTGCCTCGGTTAACTCAACTAGGCAGATTACTAGCGCAATGAAAATGGTGTCTGCCTCAAAGTTAAGAAGAGCGCAAAACGCTATTATTAGTATGCGACCTTATGCTCAAAAATTACATAGTATTATGCAAGACCTTAGTAACGACCTTGATAATTCGTCGAGCGAAGGTAAATATGCCATAAATAGAGGTGAACATAAAGTTTTAATAGTTACAATAACTTCAAATAGAGGACTTTGTGGTGCCTTTAATGCTAATATTGTAAAAAGTGCCATCAAACTAATTGAGGGTAAATATTCTGAGCAGTACAAAAAAGGTAATGTAAACTTAATGTGTATAGGCAAAAAAGGTGCTGATGGTTTGGTATCAGCCGGATATAAACCTGTTGACGTAATTATTGATATTTTTGACAAGCTTTCTTTTGAAAATGCCGTGCCAATTGCCGAAGAATTAATGCAGTTGTTTGCCAATAAAAATTATGATAAAATTATTTTAGTCTATAATCAATTTAAAAATGCTGCCGTTCAACTCCTGCAAGAGGAACAATTTTTACCTGTTGTTGATACTCATGATGATGAGGGCAACAATAACACAGAACAAAAAGCTAACTACATATTTGAACCCAATAAAGCAGAGATACTTGATGCATTAGTACCAAAAGCAATTAAAGTGCAATTGTACAAAGCATTACTTGATAGTTTTGCATCTGAGCATGGTGCCCGAATGACAGCAATGCATCAGGCAACCGAAAATGCTGACGAATTACTTAAAGATCTTAAACTTAAATATAACAAAGCACGTCAGGCCGCAATTACCAACGAAATACTGGAAATTGTTGGTGGTGCCGAGGCATTAAACGGATAGGCTGATATTTAGGTAGTTATCCATAATAACTGTATAAGTAAAACTGTACTATATATATTATTGTTGCTACAGTTTTGTTGCCAGCACACCTGTCTTTTTGTATTTTTTCACGGTGCCGTTAATATCGTAAACCGTAATATAAAATATGTATATGCCAACTGGAGCTTTAGTATTATCATCTTGCAAACCATCCCACGAAACATTTCCTTCGGTACCAAGGTACTCGTTGTTTATTAATTTTTTTATAGGATATCCCCCAGAATTATAGATGATTACTGACATAACATAACCCGGAGTATCAAACTTATATTTTATATTTATAATATCATCATAGCCATCGTCATCAGGTGAAAATATCTCAGGCTCAATAATAACTTCATTTTTGGAGAGGTTGCTTGAAACCCATTGTGAATTTTTATATCCCGGTGTTCCAAAACCGGCATCTTCGGCTGCCGAATGCCAATTAGTTATAGCACCCGATGGCATGTCGGGGTTTATCCGTTCTAAAGCTACACCATCATAATAAATTAATAACGGAAATTGCATTTCTTCGGAATATCTAAGCGAATCTATCATTATGTTATCAGATGAGGTAAGCAGCACTTTGCCAAAATCGTTATTGTACGATGGAAAAGGATCAACTTTAATAAATGCGTTGGGGTTAGATGTAAAGTATTGATATTTAACAGCATCTGGCGATTTAGTTAGTACAATATATTCGTCTGGTATTAGTAAATATTGGTAATTAGTTATCTTATAAAATGTTGTATCCGGTGGATTAGGAGGACTATCTTTTATTGAGCCTATGTTTAATGATGACAAATCAATAATCTTATTTGACCGATTATAAAGTTCAACATAATCACTACCATTTGTCCACGGATTAAATAGTATTTCGTTTATAACAATATCGTTTGCAGCTGCAGCCAATGGTAATCCAAAGTAAATAGCTGTATCGGATGCAAAATTTAATTGCATACAGTTTTTTAAAGCGGATTTTAAAATAATCTCATAAGTAACACCATCTGCAAAATTATTTGCAAAATACAATTCAGCTTTTTTTGGCTCATCAGCAAAAGTAAAAATATCTTCAGGTGAGCCGATACCTCCATTTACCACATATGCCTCTGCATTAGATATTGATTCATCATCCATATTTTGGGTAAAATAAAGTTGTATTGTATTAGCAGAAATTACATCTAACCTTGATAGCGCAGGCAAAAGTATAATATTATTATACACCGAATTGACTGCACCGGGAGTACCACCTTTGCCATTAACAGATGCTGTCCAGTTTTCGCTACCGGAACAAACATTTGTCGGATTTTTTTGTTCAAGCGACCACCCACCGTCTGCTTTATCGGGATTGTTATACCATGTACTTGAATAAGATATTTTAGATATTAATGTGCCGTCATCACTGTTAAGGCTTATGGTTTGCCCTGAATTAGTTAACGAAAAAGAGCTAAAACCATAAAACTGACCATACTCACTTAGTGCGTTTTGAGCAGCTTCACTTGCAATAATTAAATAATTAGAAGCCGGTAAATTAACAGCATTAAATACCTTATCGGATGACCCGATAGTCAAAGTCCAGCCATCCAAATCAATATCGGAGTTACTTTGGTTATAGAGTTCTAAATATTCAAAATCAGGGAGAGCTACCGGGGGAGTAGGATCGGCCATAATTTCATTAATAACAACATCAGTAGGTTGTACTTTATAATAACTAAAAGTTAGCTGCTGCAGATTCATGGTATTTTGGGCAAGATCTTTAACTCCTGATACCGATATTAAATAATTTTTACTTAATTCAAGTTTATTATTAAACATCAGCTTTACAATTGAAGCATCCATATCATCGCGAACAGCACTAACGGGATTTCCTATATTGTTATCTACAAAGTAATTATCAAGCATAGTAACACTGCCGTCGTTTAACAATTCGTTAAATTGCAACATTACTGTACTATCATTGTCAGCAGCAACGCTAAGTAATATTGGAGGATCGTTATCAATGATAAACGGACCGGCATACACATCATCAAAATACATTTTTGAGCTGTTGCTGGAAGTGTAATTACATTGAAATCCTATTTGTACTGTTTGAGTATAAGTGTTGTCAACGCCTTCTGCTTCAAAAGTAAAATCAACGCCTCCTGTTTGATCGATAAATAGTTGCCAAAGACCATCACCATCGCGAGTAACTTTAACTCTGATGGCAAATGCAGATGAAATAATTCCCTCACCACTGCGACAAACAGATACGATAGCATCTCCATCTTGCCTAAACAGCTCAACAGCGTCGTTACTACCCGATTCACCAAACTGAAGAAAATATCCATCCAGCAAACCCACCAAATTTTGTTGATTACTAATAAGATAATAGCGTGCATAATTATTCCCCGAAGGGCTAAATGCCAACTTTATCCAACATCTCCACTCAGTGTTTACAGCCATCGCATTTGCAGTACCAAGATATGCCATGTTTGCCTGAGTATCATTAAGCTGCAACTGAAATGATGTATTTATTTTAAACAACGCCTGGTCGCCAACCCACTCAGGATTTTCTGTAAAATTACCATCTTCAAAGTCGTCAGAAGTTTGTGCGAAAACAAAGTTTGAAAGTAGGATAAGTAATAATATCAGTGTTTGCTTCATTTTAGTATTTTTGCAGGCTTAGTGAAGTGATTTTTTGAATAAAATGTAAATTTAATAAAAAAGTGGAAAACAGGACGTGTGAAATTGGAGAAAATAATGCTTTATACTTAATTTTATTCCAATAACTTTTGTATGCTTCACAACTTTTGCATCATGTTTGATAAATTATAAACTCATGAAAATAGCCATAGTTGGGGTTACAGGATTAGTTGGCAGAGAAATACTTAAAGTATTGGAAGAAAGGAATGTGCCTGTTGCACAACTACTTCCGGTGGCTTCATCAAAGTCTGTTGGCAAAAACATTAACTTTAATAAAAAACATTATAAAGTAATTTCGGTTGAAGATGCCATTGGCAGGAAACCTGATATTGCAATATTTTCTGCCGGTACGGCAGTATCTTTAAAATGGGCTCCAGAGTTCGCCAATGTTGGCACAAAGGTGATTGATAACTCATCAGCGTGGCGGATGGACGAAAAAATTCCTCTTATTGTTCCCGAAATAAACGGAACGATTTTAGTGTCTGACGATAATATCATTGCAAATCCCAATTGTTCTACAATTCAATTAGTTATGGCTTTGTCGCCATTGCACAAAAAGTACTCTGTAAAAAGGCTTATTATTTCTACATATCAGGCAGTTTCGGGAAGCGGAATTAAAGCTGTTAACCAGTTGCAAGATGAAAGAGCCGGAAAGACAGCTACCAAGGCTTATCCTCATAAAATAGACATGAATGTTATTCCACATGCCGGCGATTTTAATAATGACGGATACACTACCGAAGAGATGAAACTTATTAACGAAACCAACAAAATACTTCAAGCCAATATTAGCATTACTGCTACTGCCGTGAGGGTTCCTGTTGTTTTTAGTCATTCGGAGGCAGTTAATATTGAGTTTATAAATGACTTTAATATTGCAGAGGTAAGACGTATTTTAGGTAATATGCCGGGGGTAGTTGTTGTTGATTTACCTGAAGTAAACATGTACCCCATGCCTATTTTATCTGTAGGGAAAGATGATGTTCTGGTTGGACGAATTAGGAGAGACAACTCACTATCTAACAGCCTAAATATGTGGATTGTTGCAGATAATATACGCAAAGGGGCTGCCACTAATGCTGTTCAGATAGCTCAATATTTAATTAATAAAAAGCTGGTTTAAGAATCAATGGATATTATCTTAGATTAATTAAATATTAATTATGGTATAACCAGTATAAAAATAAATTAAGTGAAAATATATAATTGTATAAACGATTTTAAACCAAATAAAAATACGGTTGTAACCATTGGAGCCTTTGATGGGGTTCACCTTGGGCATCAGAGTGTTTTTAATAAGATGAAACTGGAAGCAAAAAAAATTGATGGCGAGACTGTTGTGATTACTTTTTCACCACATCCGCGCATTGTTCTTGGTACTGACAGCAGCAGCTTAAAATTTATTAAGACTGAGAGAAAAAAGCTTCAACATATTGAAGATGCAGGCATTGATAATTTAATAATTATTGAATTTACAAAAGAATTTGCTTCTATATCCTCTGATGTTTTTATCAAAGATTATATTGTTAAATTTATTCACCCGAAGGTTTTTATTATTGGCTACGATCATCAATTTGGCAATAGTCGCAAAGGAAGCATAAATCTTCTTGAAAAGATGGGTAGTAAGTATGGCTTTGCAGTTATAAAAGTGGAGGCACATGATATTGACGGGCTTACAATAAGTTCTACTAAAATCAGAAGTTTACTCACAGAAGGTAATATTTCGGAGGCAAATAAATTATTGGGTCATGAGTATTCAATTACAGGCAAAGTGGTTAGGGGTCAGTCTGTTGGACACAACATAGGTTTCCCAACTGCAAATATTGAGGTTGCTGACGAATACAAATTAATTGCGGCAGTTGGCGTATATGCTTGTAGGGTTTTTTGTACAGACAAGGTATATAAAGGTATGAGCAACATTGGGTTTCGCCCCACAATTGATCATGGTGATTTAACAATAGAGGTTAATATATTCAATTTCAATAAAGTTATATATGGTAAAGAAATTACTATTTCATTTGTTAAACGTATGCGCGACGAACACAAGTTTAAAAATATAGATGCACTAAAGGCTCAACTTGCGTTAGATAGAGTGGCAGCACATAAGATACTATAGTTTACCCGGCTGGTACAAAATGCAGCCTTATTTACTATACATTTTCTCTCTCAATGCCTGCACTTTTTTATCAACAATATAATCGTCGTAATCCATAAGTTTATCAATGATACCGTTTGGGGTAAGTTCAATAATACGATTACAAACCGATTGTATAAACTCATGATCGTGCGATGACGTAAAGATATTACCCGGATATTTTACCAGATTATTATTAAATGCCTGAATTGATTCAAGATCAAGATGATTTGTAGGTGTATCAAGTATTAAGGCATTAGCGTCTTTGAGCATCATTTTTGAGATCATGCAGCGCATTTTTTCTCCACCGGAAAGCACGTTAACCTGTTTGTAAATTTCGTCGCCGGCAAACAACATTTTACCAAGGTAGCCTCGTATAAAAAGCTCAGTAGTATCGTTGGTAAACTGGCATAACCAGTCGAACAGACTTAGCTCGTTTCTAAAAAACGGAGAATTATCAAGAGGCAGATAAGCAGAAGTAATGGTTTGCCCCCATTGGTAATTACCAACATCAGGTTTTTTGTTGCCGCTGATAATCTCAAAAAAAGCTGTCATGGCTCTGGTATCTTTTGATAAAAACACAATTTTATCTCCATTATTAGCACTAAAATCCACATTACTAAATAGCACTTTACCTTCGATGCTGGCACTTAAACCACTCACTTCAATAATTTTATCACCGGCTTTTCGCTCCGGTTTAAAAATAATACCCGGATATTTACGTGTTGAAGCCCTAATATCATCAATATTAAGCTTTTCGATCATTTTTTTACGACTGGTAGCTTGCTTTGATTTTTTTACGTTAGCACTAAATCGCGAAATAAATTCTTGAAGTTCTTTCTTTTTATCTTCGGCTTTTTTATTTTGTTTTTGTTGCTGGCGAAGTGCCAACTGACTACTTTGATACCAAAAGGAGTAGTTACCGGCAAATAGTTGCATTTTACCAAAATCGATGTCAACAGTATGAGTGCTAACAACATCTAAGAAGTGCCTGTCGTGGCTAACTACTAGGACTGTATTTTCATAATTTGCCAAGTAATTTTCGAGCCACGATACGGTTTCCAGATCTAGGTCGTTTGTTGGCTCGTCAAGGAGTAAGTTATCAGGGTTGCCAAAAAGAGCTTGAGCAAGTAGTACTCTCACTTTTTGTTTTCCATCCATATTTTTCATCAGGGTATAATGAAAATCTTCTTTTATCCCCAAGTCGCTCAATAAAGTAGCTGCATCATTTTCAGCATTCCAGCCTTCCATGTCAGCAAATTTCTCTTCTAATTCTGCTACTGCTATTCCGTCTTGATCAGAGAAATCAGGTTTGGCATAGATTTCTGCTTTTTTTTGCATTATATCCCAAAGGTGTGAATGACCTTTCATAACGGTATCTAAAACCGAGAATTCGTCGAAAGCAAAGTGGTCCTGATTTAATACCGAGAGCCTTTCGCCGGGGTCGAAGCCAATATAACCTGATGCAGTATCAATTTCTCCGGCAATTGCCTTTAAGAATGTTGATTTTCCGGCACCATTTGCGCCTATTACTCCGTAACAATTTCCAGCCTTAAATTTCATGTTTACATCGTTAAACAATACTCTTTTACCAAACTGAATTCTTAAATCAGAAACTGTAATCATTTTTTTTAGCCTATTAATTAGTAGTATATTGTAACTGCAAAAAAGTTTGCAAAAGTAGTTAAAATATCAACATATAATTATAAGTTTGAGAAACAGGAGCTAAATATTATTTTGAGATGCCTTTGGTTGATTACTAAAAGGATAGAAAAAATAGAACGACGTTAAACAAATATCTTGAACAGAGTAATAATTGCCAAAATTGATATCAAAAGTATGTATGTAAAATGATTCCCAAAATTCACTGGAAGCAGGATACTGGTTAGTGATTTTTTGCCTGTAGGAGGGGGTTCAATAAACGAAACATATAGGCTCCGCACTAATTTGGGTGATTATTTTCTTAAAAAAAACTCTTCTTCTTTCTTTCCTCAGATGTTTATAAAAGAAGCTCTCGGTCTCAGAATTATGAGAGAAACCGGTGAAATTGACGTTCCTGAAGATGTTGGTGTAGGCGAAAATGGTGATGAATCGTTTTTATTACTAAAGTTTATTGAATCCGGTAGCAAGAGTATCTCATTTTGGGATGATTTTGGAAGACAGGTTGCCAATCTTCATAAACATACCAGTAATTGTAGAACCATTAGATAATGATGCTGAAATTTTTTATGAAAGATATGGCTTTATAAAATTGCCAGATAGTGGAAAAATGTTTTTGACAATGATGACAATTAAGGGCCTGTTTGAACGAAACTTTAGCAAAGAAGATGAAATTAAAAAGGTAAAGAGTTAAAAGCGCATTTATATATTTGAATCCGGTAGGCAATACTCTGTCATACTATCCATTGGAATAAATTAATAAAAAGCATGGTTTATTTCGATTGAAACAACAGCAGCGATAGCGGAGGTTGTAAAAACAGACTGCCTACCGGCAGCTATGCAACTTCCCCCAACTAAAGCTTCCTATCTACTATAGTTTCACCCATTTACCACTTTCAATAGATTTATTTTTCAAATCTATTAATTTGTAAAAATATATGCCGGGATTAAGCATTTGCGTGTTAATGGTATTATTGTCAGCATTTACTTGCTGATTTACAATTAGTTGACCGTTTAAGTTAAAGAGCTCAACCAGCCACTCTCTCTGGTAGGTTTTAACATGTAAGCTGTTGGTTCCCGGATTTGGATAAACTATTGAAGGGTATTTGTTTACCGCAATTTCCTGTGTCCAAACAATAAGACCTTCGCTGTTTACCTTTGTAATGTAAATATCCCTTTCCCTACTTTGTGTTTCATAATCATATCTGGTTCCAATCATTAAGCACCCACCATCGTTGGTGGCCAGTATGCTGAACAGAACATAATAAGCATCGCCACCATACCAATATTCCCATTGCGGCGTAATATCAGAATTAATTTTTATCAGGTGAAACCATGAATCCATATTACCGAAATACGGAGTGTAATAACTAAAATTAGAAGTGCCACCTACAAAAATGTTTTCACCATTTTTACTTACTCCTTTTTGTAGCGCAGGATGCTCGCGCATATTATCCTCTTTCTTAAAATAATTGTAATTTAGTAATCCTGCTTGCTCGTTTATTGTAAGCACATTTAATGCATAAAGTTCGGAAGTAGGGGGTGAACCTTTACCACATAAGAGTAGATCGGTTTCGTTTAGGTATGTGGGTGAAAAATAACCATTAACATCCAAAGGGATAGAATCAAAAGACAGGCTATTAAGGTCTTTATCAAGACTCCACCTTTGACCCTGAGTTTCAAAAATATCAGTAAAACCCCATCCAAAAGCATAATATTTTGAATGATCTTGACTTTCGATAATAGCATAAGACAACAGGAGAGTAGGTACGGTGAAAAATTTTGAAGTTATAGAATCACCGTCCAGACTAATCTTGTAGAAATATGCATCGAAATTAGGCGAATTCATATATTTTCTTTGTGTATATCCCGTAACAACAAAATTGCTGTCTGTATCTAGAATAGAATACACATAAGCTAAATGCCTATCATCAGGTGCATTAAGTATATTCTCATTTTCAATTTCAAGGTTTGAGTTTAACTTGAGATACCATAACCTATCACTAATCGAGTCCACTTTTATAGACCCGATTATGTAATAGTTTGAATTAAAAGAATGGATGTTAAAAAACATACAGGAGCCCGTATCAGCTTGCTGAATCACTTTTTCCTGAATCAAATTGCCATCACAATCAATTTTAATAATATAGCCCCTGTAGCCTTCGGTTGCAATATCATAAATACTTCCAACCATAACAAAATTACCACTATCATCTTCAACTACAGTAGATATTTCCTGGTCTTCCGGTTTTGCAATTAATTTTTCAAAGGTTTGCTGCGCAAACGAAAAGTGAATACATAAGATTAATAAAAATAAGTTTATTGATTTTTTTGCCATGATAAAAAAAATTAAATATGTGAGGCCATAAAATGCCCCACATATTGTGTATAAATGTAAAAACTAAAATTCCTCGTGAACACCATCGGAGTGCCAAATGGCATCTGTGATATTTTTATATTTGTTTCATTATTCAGGTTTATTATGTTATGACCATTACCGGTACTGGGTTATGCAGGCTGCCGGCATGGATAGCTGTACTGAAGTTGTTTTTCCCCAGTAAAAAGATGTGTGTATTTGGTTTAATGTTTGTGAAAATTGTTTCAAAACCATCCCGATAAAGGTCTTTGGTGTTAACATTATGTTTTGTCGGATGTAGATGGTTATGAACATTTGCCGGATGAAATAGTGCAACAACAAGACCTTGGGATAAGATTAAATAATTGGGGGGGGGTAAATAACTGATATATAGATGTTTAATGCCATTATAGTTTTAACCGGAAAAGACATTAGGTGATATATGTTTACTTTGCAGATCAATGTGTGTAGTGGTTGATGCACAAATGTACAATATATTTGAATATATCGAGCTGTATATCTCTAAAAAGGCTAAATATTATTTTGAGATGCCTTTGGTTGATTACTAAAAGGATAGAAAAAATA
>CAZGWS010000011.1:0-3113 GCA_964528805.1 uncultured Lentimicrobiaceae bacterium
TTGCAGCCAAATTTAGTAATATTTTTCGTAATTTGAGTTTTGTTTTTTAGTTAAGTAACAAATATTCAGTTAGAAGCTTATATTGCTTATGTTTTGCAAGTATATTGCAGACTTTACTGCCAGTTTTCCTGCAGTTGTGTGACCTTTTTTGTAGTTTATGTGCATAGAGAAACCATTGAAATTTCCTTCTTTTAAGTTTCTGATCACATTTGCAGATAGATGTAAAGCTATTTTTAGTCTATTGCTACCTTATGGAAAGTGGTGGCTTAGCACTTTAAAAGCAATTTTTATATGTTTAAAATAAAAAGTTTACACTGGAAAGTTCTTTTAGGGATTTTAAGGATTATTACCATTAAGAACTAATTCAAACATTTTCATCATTCTTATACAGAAATCTTTGTTATGTTCTTTTTTAAATAGGATAAGTTTGATATTATTTGTGATAGGTATTCCCATATAAAGAGTAGTAATATCTTCAATAGGTATATTTTTACTCCAAATACCTTCATCTATTCCGTCGTTTATAATTTTAGAAACAACATCAGTTTGTGCTTTAAAAAGATACTTGAGCTTTTCCATCATTTCTTTATCGTTAGCTTGTGATGCTTCGGTAAATAATAAAATGGTTATTCCATTATTCTCTGTTAAGTAAGATATTGTTTTGTCGATAACACGGAATAATCTATCTCTTGCAGCAGTTTTTTCGAGGGAAATTTCGATTAATTTTTCTATCATATCCTTAGAGACATCATCGATAATGGAAATCATAATATCTCTTTTCGACTTAAAATGTTTAAAAATTGCTCCTTCACTAAGGTTTGCTTGTTTTGCAAGATTTTTTGTTGACACAGCCTTAATGCCATCGGTTCTAATAATTTTGAGAACAGCTTCTTTTATCTCTTTTTGTCTTATTTTGGTTGGTTTTTTTAACATCTAATAGTTTTTATTTATTTATACAAATATAAGAATAGTATTAATATTATGCTTTAAACTTTGGAAACTAATGAATTAAGGAAAATATTTTAATTGAAACAAGCACTAATGCAATTCCAATAATTATTTGAAAAACTTTTTGCCATTTAGTTTTAAAATAAATATTAGTCAATTCGTAGATATAGTGTATTCCGGTCCAAACCGCCATGCCGAAAATCATTTGCTCATAAAATATTGTTGAGTTAGGATTTTTGGATAGAATAAAATGCCAAAATAATGAGAATATTGAGGCGAAAAATGTTGTTATTACATTACCGAGATAAACTTTTTTAATATTCATTTTACCTACTTTAATTGCAAATGATATTTTTAATGGTTTTAATGATGTTCCAATAAGTCCAATAAAAAAACCACTCAGCCAGGGACCAAACAAACCACAGAGCTTTGTGATTACAGGATGCCCTTCTTCGTAATTCATTTCGTATGGCTTAAAGTGAATAAATATTAAGCGAAGTCCGAAAAGTATTGATAGAACACCAAGTATTAATATTAATGTATTAGGCGTTAAATTAATAAACAACCAACTACCAATAAATGATGCCAACAAAGTAAATACCGGAATTATACCGAAAAGCTTTATTTTCATTGGCTTTGGCAGTTGGGCTATTTTGTCTTTATTATCTAAAATAACCATTAATGCACCCAGCATAATAACCCATAAGAATATGTTTACGGCATCTGATATTGTTTCTCCTGCAACAAACATCAGCATTAGTATAGTGAAAAACCTATCAAATCTAATTTTTATTCCTGAGGTAACAATGCCTACAACTACTGTTATTATTACAAAATTTATAATCATTTTTCTTTTATTTAATATTATTTATTTACTATTAGTTTTTTCTTATTAACAAAATTGGCAGAACTTCATTATTAATATACTATCAAGATTAGCTATTTACAAAGTCTATTAAAACGTCAATAAATTCGGGTGTTCGTAAATATCCGTATGATTTATGTGGGTTTGCTATGCCGTTCATAGCATAAGTATTTGTAACTACTTTATCTATACATTTAACACCTCTGCTATTTGCATTAAAATCTTCACTTAGTTTGTAATCTAAAGTTATTTTATCTCTGATATCAGAAAAGTTATACCAATCTTTATAAACATTTTCCGGGGTTTGAATGTTAATCCATCCATTTATTTTTCGTGAATGAGCTGCTATTTTACTCATAACAAATGGAGCGCCAAGTGGTGCTCCCATTGTTACAAAAGTATTCACTTTCATATTTTGAGTGCTGAAACTCAATACATCAAATGCTATGATAGTACCCATTGAATGAGAGATAAGCATAATTTCATCATCTGAGTGTTTTTTTATAATATTTGTAAGACGATCTCTGATTTCCTTTTTTAGCGAAACATTAAATTTTGCATTAAACTTATTCTCACCTGTAAAATACACATCTAATTCGTGAAAATATTTGTGCAATAGTCTCTGTGAGACAAAAGCATAACGCAAATAATAATCCTTTTTAAGGAATATTTTGTATGCCATCTTTTTAAATATATCCATGAAATATCTGCGAACTTCGTACGACTTAAATTGATAATTATCTGGCTCTTTTGTATATACTTCATCCAAATAATAAGGACTATTTTTGTCTTTTTCAAATATAGATTGCGGCTTGTCGTAAAATAAATCGGCCCAATACAAAAGCTCAAACTCAGGTAATTCAAGGGTTGTTTTCTTTTTTTTTAGAAGCCCCTCTTTAATAGACATTATACCTGCCTGCCTTAATTGTTCTTTTGGGGGTTTATTGCCCAAACCGTGTATTGCAATAATTACTTTTGACATAATTAATTTTGTATTACTTTCCGGATTATTTGATTAATTTCGTAATGTGTTTAACCTTTTTTGTATCAACTATATAAGCAAACATGGGAATGTAAATCAATGTTAGTAATGTTCCAATTAATAAACCACCTACTGCTACATCAGCCAAAGGGCTAAGTCTTTCTAAACCAACGGCTTGCTCTAATGCAATTGGTATCATGCCTGCAATAGTTCCAAAAGCTGTCATCATAACCGGACGAAAACGAACACGCACACTTTCAATAGCACTTTTAAATGGACTTTCGCCTCCTTCTCTGTATTTCTGATAGAAATCTATAA
>CAZGWS010000011.1:3213-24598 GCA_964528805.1 uncultured Lentimicrobiaceae bacterium
GCACTTTTAAATGGACTTTCGCCTCCTTCTCTGTATTTCTGATAGAAATCTATAAGCAAAACTGCATTTTTAATTATGATACCAAATAACAGCAATATTCCTAACATACTCGGCATACAACTTGGCTTGTGAAAAAGCAACATACCCCAAGCAGCACCAATTAACGAAAGAGGTAATACCATAATCATAATTAAAGACATTCTTATTGATTTATATATTGCAATAAGTACCATTGTTAATAGTAATATTCCAAGAGCAATGGCTTTCATCATTCTATTAAAGCTATCGTCAATTTGTGTAATATCTCCTTCTTGGGTTATAATCACCTCTTTATTATTAGCTCTTACATCTTTCAGTGCAGCCTCGGCATCATTAGTTAAATGGGTAATTGGTCGTTTTGTGCGATATCCACCAATATCAATACTGTAAAGCATTTTATCTCGCTCAATTTTTGCGTAAGTTAATTGTTTAGAAATTTTAGCAAAAGTTTCTAATGGCAAATCACCCATTTTTGTTTTTATAGGTAACAAACGCAGCGTTTGCACATTCTGACTAAATTTACCTTTTAGATATAAACGAACCATCTGAGTATTTAGAGATTGTAAATCAGCATTTAATCCAACCACTTGTCCTTTTACTGGAATTTGAATAGCAATTTGATAAGGTGTAATACCATAGCTAAGTGCTTTATTTTCATCAATATCCAATACAATTTCAGAGAAATCTTTATCCCAACTTCTGGAAATAGAAGTTAAACCTTTTACATCTTTAATTGCTTCATCAACGGAATACGATTTTTTTGTTAAACCATCAACGATGGCCGATTTAATACGAATATTTAAAGGAGCCTTTATTGAAGATAGGGCAGTAGCACCAAAATCAAAAACATCAAGTTTTTTTATTCCTTCAAGTAATGATAGTTTGTCTCTTAATGTGTCTTCAATAGTCCATATATCCATTTTTCGGCTAAACCTATCCACACAATTAATGGTGATGGTAGCTTCGGCAGGAAGATTACCACTACCCAAACTTAAAACCCCGGCCTCGGTACCAAAAGCTACTGAGCTTCGAGTTACATAATCTTGTTTGTGTAGCCATTTTAAAAATGGTTTGATTTTCTTTTCAGCACTATTTACCGTTTCGTTAGAACTAAAAGCTATTTGTGCTTTAATAATACCGGTATCCATTGGAGGCATTGCATCTTTACCAATAATAGGCATAATAGTTTTTATACTAAAAGCCAACAATAATACTACTCCTAATACTAAAACTAATCGTCTTGCAAATTTTCTCTTTCCATTAGAAAATTTTATCACATTAACATAAGGTTCTACCAATTTTCCAATACTGTTACTATACAACTTGTCGAACCATTTTTCAACTTTATTTTTCTTTACTCCTTTTTTGTACAGGATTTCTAATAGTTTAGGAATAAAGGTAATAGATAAGAAAAATGAAATTAATAGAGATATTATTAAAGTGAATATCAATGGTTTAAATATTTTTTCAGGGAAGCCTCCGATAAACATCAAAGGAAATACAATAGCTATTGTCGCAATAGTACCTGACCAAATAGGACTAATAACTTCTTTTGTCCCTTTTTGAATAGCCGTTTGTAAATCTTCCCCTAACTCCTTAATGTGTCGTTCTATATTTTCGAGAACCACAACGGCATTATCGGTTAATAAACCAAGAGCCAAAATAATAGCTGTATATATTACAATATTTAGGCTGCCACCGGTAAGCCATATAACAGCTAATGTTGAGAAAAATACCATGGGGATGGTTATAGCTGCTGCTATAATAGCCTTAAAGTTTCCTAAGAAAAACATAATGACAATAAGTGTAAAGAAAATGGCATCGCGTAAAGCAACTAACATATTATCGTTAGAAAGTTCAATTAAATCTCTTTGAGTATCAGAAATCTCAAACTTAATATTCGGATATTTAACTTCCATCTTTTTCATTTCGGCACGAGCAGCTTTTGAAACGCCCAAAACACTACCTGTTGGTGAACGCTGGATAGATAAAGCGATGGCTTGATTTCCATTACCAATATATCCACTTCTGCGTTTCATATGCCCCCATTTAACTTCGGCAATATCTCTTAATTTTACATTAGGCATTACAGGTAGATGTTTTAGTTTTTCTATTTCATCCTTTTCGCCATAAAAAGTAATCGTATAAAAACTATTTTCACCTTTAACAAAACCTATTGGCATATCTTTGTTTAGAGTTTGCAGTGCCATTGCTATTTTATCAAAATCAATATTATAGCGTTTAGCTCTAAATGGGTCAACTTCAATATTTATTGAGCTTTGATAACCGCCAAATACTTCAACATTACCAATTTCCGGATTACTTAATAGATACGGTTTTAAAAAGCTGTCTGCTATTTTTCTAATATCTCCTAAATTAATATTTTTATTTTTTGGCGATAAAGAAATAATATCTACCGGTAAAGTGAAATCACCGGCGGTGTAAATAGCAGGGTTCGTATTTTTGGGTAATTTACCTCTTACGATTGAAAGTGCATTGGCAACATCTACTGCAGCAGCATTTAAGCCCTTTTTGTAGGAGAACTGAGCCTTAACGATAGAAAAGTTAGCTACATTTATCGAGCTTATATCAGTTACCATTCCAAGTCTCGAAATTTCTTGTTCAATTGGTTTCGAGACTGTATTGGCAGCCACCTGAGCTGTTGCACCGGGTATTTGTGTAAGCACAATTACTTGTGGTGGGTTGGCATCAGGAAACAAGTTTTTGGGAAGCGTTTCTAATGCTATGACTCCGATAATGAAAAAACCTGCTATTAATGAATAGAGTAAATACGAGCGTTTATAAAAATAATCAAACATAATTTATTCCCCCTTAACTTTAAGTGAAACACCTGTTAAAAGCTTCAATAAAATATCTTGTTTGGCAATTACTATCTCTTTGCCAATAAGTTCATTATTACTAATTACAATACCTTGTTCACCGCTCTCAATAATATTTACCTCCTGCGATTTTGCAACATTTCCATCTCGTAACAATACATAGCTTTTACCATTTCGGTTAATTACAGCATCAAAAGGAAGTAAAATTCCAGCATCATTATATATTACAGCATTTACTTCTACTCGGTCTCCACTAGTCATATTTGTAGTATTTGTATAAGCTTTATATTCAGCAAGTCCTATAAATGAGCTATTAAGTGGAATAGTTTCAAAAGATTTATTATTAAATTCAACACCGGTTATTTTTAAATCAGTAGGAACTCTTACTAATAAATAAAAACCATTTTTAGCCTTAATATTTGCTATTGGATGACCGGGCATAGCTACATCACCAACATTAACCATTGTTTTAGATATAATTCCGTTTACTGGTGATTTAATAACTGCATAAGTAAGCATATTATTCAATTCATTTAATTTTTGAGTAAGGGCCTCTTTTTTAGAGCTGATTTCAGAAATTTTACTTTCCTCTTTTTGCGATTGTTCGATAGATGCACCCTGAACTCCCAATAGTTCAATTGTTCTTTTATGACTATCCTGCATATTAATTAATGCTGTATTAGTGGCTTCTAATTGTGCCTTAATACTATTAATATTACTTTGAATGCCGGTAGCATCTAAACGGGCAATCAGCTCTCCTTTTTTTACTTGTGAACCACTGGTTTTTATAAAATTTACACGAGCAGGTATTTTAGAAGACAGGTTTACATCTTTATCATTCTTAGCTATGGCGAGATAAGGAAGCGTTAGTTTAATACTGTCTTTTTTAACTATATGCGTAGTAACTACTACATCGTAAACTTTTGCAATAGGTGCAGAGGCATCTTTATCTTTTGCTTTTTTAATTACAACAATACCCATTATAACAATAGCTATTACTATAATGCTTGTAATTATCGTTTTTTTATTAAGTGATTTCATATTATATATCCTCCTTTTATTTTACAATTTTTTCAATATCATTTCCATATATTACTGCAAGCTTCATTAATGTTTGCCATTTTTCGGCAATAGCTTTATTATATTTGGATTGCTCCAAAACATAATCATCTTCGTATTTAAGGTAATCTTCAATAGTCATTCTGTCGCTTTTATATGCTGTTTTTGCCACTTTTAGTAATCTCTCTTTATCCTTTATGCTCTGTTTATAAAGAGTTATTGTATTTTCAATTATTTGAAGGTTAATTTGTAATTGTTTGGCTTGTGAAGATAGCTCTAACTCTTTTTGAGCTAAATTATTTTCTAACTCATCTACTTCTAAGTTTGATTTGGAGATTTTTGCATATTGCCTTTTATCGAAAAGAGGTACTTTTAAAACCAGTCCTAATGTTGTATAATCTTTATTTATATTACCTCCATTGTTATAAGCAGAAGCCATACTATGGTTATAATTTCCGCGAGCTACTAATATTGGATACAGTTTTTCCTTTTCTGCCCTTACTCCTAATCGCTCTGCATCTATTTTATAACGCATAGGATTCAATGCCGCCAATCCACTATCAGCGTAAGTTCCTATTTGTGTCATTTTAATACTTTTGTCAATATACATGCCCGTTAAATCTTGTAATTCTGTACTTACCTCCGTTTTTTTTAAATGAATATCGGCTATTGCCAAGTCTATTTGAATTAAAGCATTGTTAATTTTAAGCAAGGCACTTTTTGGTGTACGCTGATTGTTAACTTTTATTGTTATAATTTCTTGCGTTTTAAGTACTGATTGCTTTTTCTTGTTAAGTGCATCTATCATTGAGTTCATATACTTTAAGTTTGCATTTAAACTTACAATTATAGCTTCATTTTTAAGTAGATTAATGTACTTCATTGCTCCTGCTGAACGATACATCGTTTCAGCCTTTGAAGCCATTGTATAAATAGATTTTACAAAAATCGGCATTGAGATTGAAGCACCTGCACGCAATATATTTTGGCTAAAAGGTTGTGCAACACTTTTATCCTTAACCATCGCCAATAATTCATTTGGTGCAATAGGTAGCATTCCGGATGGACTTGAAGAATAATCATAAGTTCCAAATAAATCGATTTTTGGAAACAAATTTCCATTGGCTATTTTTTTACCTGCCAAAGCTTTTTCCATTAGTAAATCATCTGCAATAGACTTTGGATGAGTTTTTAGTGAATCAAAAAGCATTTGCATACTTTGTTCTTCTTGGGCTTTTACTAAAACCGGAAATAAGAGCACCAGAATTAATATCTTTTTTATCATATCATATATATAAGTAAGTAAGTAATTACTTGCAAAAGTATTAAATTTTTTTTAACCTGCAAGAAAAAAGAAGTTTTTTGTTAGTATCATAGTCTCAGCTTTTGGCATAACTCTTTCGGCACGCTTGGTTTGCTTATCGATTAGTGTTAAACCCAATTTGCATTTATATGATTTTTCGATATTGCCTTTACCAAAAATATAACCGGTTATTACTTGTACACAGTCTGCAAAGCATGTGGCACAATTATTATATATCAGCTCTACTACTGCATTCAGAAAACTATTGCCGGTGCGTTCTATACCCAATTTTTTCATTGCTGCCTTGGCTACTCGGAAGCCATTTGGCATTGTTAGGCTTTTGTATCTGTGAAATTTTTGTCTGATTTTGAGCCATTCTTTAGCGTTTATCATTTTTTTAATAATTTATACATCATTTATTCTACACTTATTTTTTTCAAAATATTTTCCCATTATCATACTTAAAACTATAAAAACAGGTATAGATATAAATATTCTCAGTAATGAAAATTTTAGACCTAGAAATCCTATTTCAAAAGTCAACATTGGTATTTTTACTATTGAAGCCGAGCTTATATAAATAAAGATATTGGTTGGTGAAGTTCCTTTTTTCCAAAGTATATAAGCTACCGGAAAAGCTGCATAAATGGGACCTGCTTGCATAAAAGCCAATAACATCACAAGTAAAACACCTTTTAGTCCTGATGATTTGCCAATATGTTTTTGAACTTTTTCTTTTGATACCCAAACATCAAAAAGTCCTACCAAAATAAACATCACAGGTAATGCAAGTATCATTTCTTTTAAGAAATTCCAAAAGTTATTATTTACAATCTCTATTCCAGGAGCATATCCGGTAAAAAATGAATATATTGCAAATATCACAAATGCGATAATTAAGGCAAAGTCAAACTTGTATTTTCCTTGTTTTTTCATTTAAAACCAATTATAAATTAAAGCCATAATACTTCCAACTGCGATAGCACCCAAAAAAGCTAAGCTATTTCGCAAAATGCTGATTCTGTATCCGAAAAATTTTGCTTCAAGCGGAATAGTTAATATGCCAACCATTTTTAGTGTAGTTATAAAAACCGATATAACCGCATAACTGACACCCGTTTTGACTAAAATTCCTGCCAATGGATAGGCAATAAATCCGGGTATAATTGAAACTGCTCCAATAACTGCAGCAAAGGCATAAGCTCCTATACCTGCATCTTTCCCAAGATATTTGATAAGAAATTCGTTGGATGTGAAGTATAAGACCACACTAACCAAAATAATTACAGAGAGTAGGGTAGGAAGGATTTTTACAAACATCATTAAACCTTTTTTAATACCTTTTATCGTTTTTTTACTGTTGAATAGAAAGGAAATTATGGTTAAAATTATGGTAAGTATTATTATTGTTATCATCTTATTAAATTTTCAATTTTTGTTTATTATCCGGTTTATAGCCCTTGGCAACTATTTTTCCGTTAATGGTTATTGTTGGAAAATCTAAGTTTTGTATTCCAATATGTTTTCAAGTTTGCTAATTAGTACCTACAAGATAACTCATTATTTGGCGTTTTTTTGCAACGACAAATTATAATAAATTCTGCTAAACTTTTTGCATTTTATTCTTTAACTCCTTTTTGTTTCAATATTTTTATTACATCTTTCTCAGGAAAATATCCAACATGTCTATAATATTCTTGGTCGTTATCATCTAAAAATACTTGTGTAGGAATTGATTTGATGCCGTATTTTTCGCCATAGGGTTTTCCTGCATCTGTCCATACATCATAAAAAATTACCTTAGCATCTTTAGGATATTTTTCACGAATGCTATCTAAAACAACTTCCATTTTTTTGCAAGGGATACATCTGACCGAACCTAATTCGATAAATGTAACTTTTGTTTGTTTTATCACATTTTTATTTGTCTGTGTAGTACTTGTCTGCGATATTCCAAAAATCATCGCCAGCACTAATGATACTGTTATAAATTTCATTATTCTAATTTTAAATAAATAGATATTGTAAATAATAAATTCCCACGAGTAAGAAAATAATTGCAACTATTAATCTGAACCATTTTTCAAAAACCTTTATTTTGTTATAAATATTCCCAATTCCACCAACGGTAAATGCCAAAAACCAAGCAAAGATGATTACGGGTAAACCGGTGCCTACAGCAAAAATAATCGGCAAGTACAACCCCGATACTGAAGAAATGGTCATTGGAATTAACATCCCAAAATATAAAACTCCACTATATGGACAAAATCCTAAAGCAAATACAATTCCTAAAAGTAGAACTCCCCAAAATCCGGAAACACCCTTTTTCTCCATCTTATCATTGAGTTTACTAAGTCCGGGAAATTTTATTTTGATAACATTAAGCATAAATAATCCTATCAAAATTAAAATCGGTCCCAACGCTCGCTCTCCATATTTTTGAAAAAAACCTCCAATTATAAATTTGCTTGCACCAAAATAAAAGAGCAAACCAATTAGCGTATAAGAAATTGAACGACCAAGAGTGTATATTACTCCATTGAAAAAAACTTTCCGCTTATTTTCTATATCCTTGCTTATAAATGCCATAGCTGTTATATTTGTAGCTAAAGGGCAGGGGCTAATGGCTGTCATTAATCCTAAAACAAAAGCTGAGAGCAAGGGTAAATTGGTGTTGTCTAATATGTGTTGAAGAAATTCCATAATTAATTTAGCAAGTCATTAATTTTATCTTCAATAATTTTTTTCCATTTTTCAGGATTTACGGTAATATATTGAAATGCATCATCGGTTTCATCAATAACTTTGTGGTTTTTGATAAACAAAAGTGTTTGTCCGTAAATCTCATATTTTTTTATTAATTCAGGACTTCCACCTTTATCTATATTTATTGATTTAAAAATTATTTCTCCGTCTTTCATTTTTTTTGCGAATAATTGTTTTAAATATTCATGTGTATTTTCATCAACAGAGATGCAAGTGTTACAACGAATACTACCGTGGAAATAATAAACAAAGATTGTGTTTGTATCAATTGTGTTAATATTATTAATGATACTGTCATTAGTTTCAAAATTGGCTTTTTGTGTATTTGTATTAGTACATGCAGATACAAATACAATCATTCCTATAAAAACTGCTGTATTAAGAATAATATGTTTCATTTTTAAAAATTTTTATTTTTTAAAATTCTTAATATTTCATCATTTTTCGGAACTCTGCCTTTTACAACAACTTCTTCATCTACTACCAAAGCAGGTGTTGACATAATTTTATAAGCCATTATATCAATAATGTCTTTTACCAAGGTGATATTGGCTTCAATAGAATTTTCTTCTATCACTTTTCTCACTCTTTTTTCAAGAGTAATACAATTTGGACAACCTGTGCCTAAAATTTTTATTTCCATAGTTTTTAAGTGTTATTACTTTTTATAAATATTAATATTCTTATCGTTTTAAAAAATCAAATTGAAAATATATCCTGAAATAATAATACAGATTGTTACCGTTCCAAAAAATACAGCAATTAGCTTCCATGTCATAACTTTTTTTAATAGCATTGCTTCGGGTAGCGATAATCCTACAACAGCCATCATAAAAGCAATAGCTGTTCCGAGTGGTATTCCTTTGGTAACTAAAACTTGTATTACGGGCAAGATACCTGATGCGTTAGAATACATGGGAACTGCCAAAATAGTTGAAATTGGTACAGCAAATAAGTTATCCTTACTCATATATTTTGCAAAAAAACCTTCTGGTATATACCCGTGCATCAATCCTCCAACAGCAATACCTATAAGCAGATATGGTAAAATTCCTCTTAATATTTTTAGTACTTCATTCAATATTATAGGTAATCTTTTACTAAGACTTTGCTTTTCTTGAATAAATGATTCTTGTTCTTTTTGCGCATTTGCTAAAATTTCTTTAACCCAAGGACTTAAATATCTCTCCAACTTAAAAGTTTGTAATATCATACCTGAAATAGTCCCCAAAATGATACCGCTAATAACATAAATTATTGTTGTTTTAACTCCGAATAGCCCTATAAATAAACCAACTGCAACTTCGTTAACCAATGGCGAGGTTATTAAAAAAGCGAAAGTTACCCCTAATGGAATTCCACCGCTAACAAAACCAATAAACAAAGGTACCGATGAGCAAGAACAAAATGGTGTAACTGTTCCGAATAATGATGCCATAAAATATTCAAACCCATAAAGTTTCTTTTGTGAAAGATAATTCTTCACCTTATCTATAGGGAAATAGGAATTAATGATTCCCATAAAAAAAATAACAACAATTAGGAGGATTAATATTTTAAAACTATCATATATGAAGAAATTTAAAGCTTGAGCAAAGTGACTTTTCTCACTTATAGCTAAAGCATCAAATACCAAATAATTGGACATGTGTTGTAACCAGTTAAACATAATAATTATTTAAACTGTAAAAAATAAGCGATAGTTTTTGTAAAAAAAATATTTTAAAAAATAGGTAAATAGTTTTTTTGCCTTCTGCCAATTCTGTTGATATATGCAATATTTTCAAAAAAACTCCTGCAAAACAATGCGATTGATTATAAAGATGTTTTGATGTCAACAATCTTATTGGGTACTCGAGTGGCTGTGTAAGTTGTACCGTTAGCCTGATCTCGTAATTATATTCCATATTCACTATAGTTTTGTTTCGACTGCAAAAATAATATATTTATATAGTAAATCGCAAATATACGATATTATTTTTTTATATCGTATTAAACTTTACAAAACGCAAAAAAAGTATATTTTTATGAAATCAATTTTTGAATAATACTTTTTTTTGGTTTAGTCCAACCATTTATTATTCCATATAACTTTACGTCAAGGTAATTACACATTTAGAACATAAAAAAAGCCCCTTGAAGTAGGGGCTTTTGTGATCCAGACAGGACTCGAACCTGTGACCCGCAGCTTAGAAGGCTGCTGCTCTATCCAGCTGAGCTACTGGACCAGTTTTTAAATTGGGGTGCAAAAGTATAAATATTTATTATACCACCAAAGCATTGTAAAGTATTTCTATGGGATGTAATGCATTTCTTTTTGTGCCATCCTTAATTTGATGGCGGCATGATGTGCCCGGTGCTGCTATTATTGTATCATTGCCAGCATCTCTAACAGCCGGAAACAGTACTAACTCACCTACTTGCATCGATAATTCGTAATGTTCTTTTTCAAATCCAAACGATCCTGCCATGCCACAGCAACCTGATGGTATTTCTTTTGCTGTATAATTTCTTGGGAAATTTAATATATACATTGTTGACGAGGTACTTGCCAATGATTTCTGATGGCAATGCCCATGAAACTTAATAACCTGCTTACTATCAGTAAATTGATCTTTGGTTATTTTGCCACTTTTCATTTCTCTCATTAAAAATTCGTCAATTAAAAACGTATTTTTAGCGAGTTTGTTTGCGTCTTGTAATAAATTTTTGTCAGCAAGTTCAGTATATTCATCTCTAAATGTTAGTATCGCCGACGGTTCGATGCCTACAAGCGGACTCTTATGGGTTATTACATCCTTGAGTAAACTAATATTTTTGTTTGCAATTTTCTTCGCTCTTTTAACTAAGCCCTTTGATAAATATGTGCGTGCACTTTCTGCATGATTTGGTATTACTACTTCGTACCCAAGTTTCGACAGCAGCAATATCGCTTTAATTCCGATATCGGTATCATTAAATCGTGTAAATTCATCATTAAATAAATATATTTTGCCATTAACATGTGACGCTGTGCTTAATGCGGCTTTTTCTTTGGCATACCAATTATCAAGTGTGGTTTTGCTTAGTTTTGGAAATCTGCGTTTTGTACTAAATCCTATTAATTTTGCTATTAATCTTGAAAGTATGCTGTTTTGATTTATGAAGTTGTAAAATGCAGGCATATAACTTCCTAATTTATTAATCTTTGCAATGTTTGCAATTAGTAGTGTCCTTAAAGGAATATGATTTGCGTCGTAATAATGTTGTAGAAATTCGGCTTTTAGCTTTGTTATGTCCACACTTGATGGACATTCCGATTTACAAGCTTTACATGATAGACACAAGTCCATTACTTCATGTAACTCACAGTGATTAAAGGGGTTATCTTTGGGTGAGTTTGTTAAAAATTCGCGCAGAATATTTGCTCTTGCCCTTGTTGATTGACTTTCGTTACGGCTTGCCATGTAACTCGGGCACATTGTTCCACCTGTAATTTCGGTCTTGCGGCAAGCACCTGTTCCATTACATTTTTCTGCGGCACGCATTATCCCCAATTCGCCTGAAAAATCAAAAATTGTATTTATTTCTCTTGTTTTTTTACCCGGTTGATAGCGCAAGAAAGTATTCATTTTTGGTGTATCAACAATTTTATTAGGATTAAAAATGTTATTTGGATCCCAGTTTTGTTTTAACTGTTTAAACAAATTATAATTATGCTTGCCGACCATAATTGGGATAAACTCACCTCTTAAACGTCCGTCCCCATGTTCGCCGCTTAGAGATCCCTTATATTTTTTTACCAGTATTGCGGTTTCTTCTGCCAAAGTATGAAAAAGTTTCACATCGTTTGTATCTTTAAGGTTGAGTATAGGACGAAGATGAAGCTCTCCGGTTGATATGTGCCCGTAGTAAACACATTCTTTATTATATTTTTCAAGAATTTTGTTGAAATCGCTAATGTAGTCGGGGAGGAGCTCGGGATTAACAGCCGTATCTTCGATTACGGAAACCGGTTTGGCATCGCCAACCATATTTACTAATATGCCAAGTCCGGCTTTTCGAAGTTCCCACACTTTTTTAATGTCGTTGTCTGTTACAACCGGGAAGTGGTAGCCAAATCCGGCATCTTTCATCGCAGCTTCTATTTCGACAGACTTTTGGACAATGGTTGTTTTATCATTTTCAGCAAATTCAACAATTAATATGGCACCCGGATTCCCCTTTATAAAAAATCTGTTTTTGTCCTGATGAATATTTTTTTTCGTTAACTCAAGGATGGTGTTATCCATGAGTTCAACAGCAACAGGTTTAAATTTTAATGCTATAAGATTTGCTTTAAGCGCTTCTGCAACACTGTAAAGATGAATGCACACAAGAGCTTTGTGAGCCGGTGGCAGTGGTACAAGATTTAATTTAATAGCAGTTGTAAAAGCTAGTGTACCTTCAGATCCTGCCAATAATAGTGATAGATTAAAGCTATTTCCTTGTGCGATAATTGGTTTCATCTTTAGAAGTAAATCCAGTGCATATCCTGTATTTCGTCTCTTCAAGTTCTCACTCGGAAACTCTTTTATTATTTCTGTTTGGTTTTTTTTATCTGTAAGTAGTTTATAAATATTTTTATATATGTTGCTTTCAAGTGTATTACCCTGTAATTTATTTTGAAACTCATAGTCAGTAAGTGGTTTAAAGATGGTTTCGGTACCATCGCTAAGGATGGTTTCTATCTCCAAGGTATGGTCGCGCGTGCTGCCGTAAATAAGTGAATGTGAGCCACATGCATTGTTGCCTACCATTCCGCCAATCATGCATCTGTTTGACGTTGATGTCTCGGGACCAAAAAATAATCCGTGAGCTTTAAGTTTTAAGTTGAGTTCGTCTAATATCACACCTGGTTCAACTTTTACCCAATGTTCTTCCTCATTAACTTCAAGTATTTGTGTCATATATTTCGACACATCTGCAATAATGCCACTTCCAACTACTTGTCCGGCAAGCGATGTACCTGCAGTCCGCGGTATAATTGAAGTTCCGTTTTCAGCTGCAAAATTTATTAGTTTAACAATATCGGATTTTGTTCTAGGGTAAACAACAGATAGAGGTAGCTCCCTGTATGCTGATGCATCAGTAGCATACATTAAACGAGTCTTTTTATCTGTAAAGATGTCGCCATCAAACGAAAGTAAGTCGGACATTAATTTATTACTAAGATTATCCATTGAGCTATGTATCATAAAAGGCAAAGATAAGATGTAAATGCAGATTACGTACTAAAGATGAATAATTTGATTAAATCTAAGGATGCATCAGTAAATTTTGTTTTTCTAAATCATATGTGAAATAGTCCTCCAATTTGTTACTTTTGCATAAATAAAAATATTAAATGGCTCAGAAATCAAATAAATTAAAGGTTAAGCCACCTGCTGCTAAGGTTGGTAAAGCTAATCCGGCTGTAAAACAAAAAGTTAAAAAAACAAAAAAAGTAAAAAGGAAAACTACAAAGTCTGCCAAATCAAAATCACTATTTTCCGATATCAGGTTTCGTCGCAGCCTTGGCTTTCTGTTTCTGATAATTGGTATTTATTTATTTCTTGCAATTACTACATTTATTATTAATTGGTTTGCTGCCGATACCGGTAATATAATTTCTAATACGGCAAGTCAATTTAAAGATCATACAGAAACTGTTACTAACTGGACAGGTCGGCTGGGTTCATTTATCGCCAAGTATTTAATATTTGACGGTATAGGCATTGGATCTTATTTTATTTCATTATTCTTTGTAGCACTCGGCTTAAAACTTCTTGTAAATGTTAGAATGTTTAAACTGTGGCGTTGGTTTGAGTTGCTAATAATTTCATTTTTATGGATACCAATTTTTTGTAATCTAATATTTTCACATCATCCCGAGAATCTATTCGGAGGCATTATGGGATACAGGTTAAATATCTGGTTATTAGCATATTTAGGTAAGGCAGGACTGATATTACTTGTCATTTTTATACCTGTAATATTCTCACTTATCGATTTTAAGTTTTTACGTAACAGAAAGACTAAATCAATACCAACTGATAAAAATAATATTTTACGTAAAGATAAATCAAAGGGCGATCTTTACAATACTGCTGAATCTTATGTTGATGATAACGATGATGATTTTGATATTGTTACACCTGATACAGGAAGTGGTAACTTCAAAATAGAAGTTGACAAATCTGTTGAAATTGAGCATCGCAACAAACAATCAACAGAAAATAACAATAACGATCTGGAACTTGAAGTAGAGAAGCCGAAAGAAGTTGGTGATGTTCCGGATACGCCTAAGCCGGGTGAGCATTTTGGTGTTGAAACCGAGTTTGACCCAACATTGGAGCTTGCCGATTATAAACTCCCGCCTTTTGATTTGCTGGAAGATTACAGCGAAGGAAATATTCTTGTTTCAAAAGAGGAACTTGAAATTAACAAAAATAGAATTGTTGAAACATTAAAACAGTATTCAATTGGAATCGTAAAAATAAAAGCAACTATTGGCCCTACTGTTACCCTTTATGAAGTTGTTCCGGCTCCCGGTATTCGTATTGCAAAAATAAAAAATCTTGAAGATGATATTGCACTTAGCCTTTCGGCAATAGGTATAAGGATTATTGCACCAATCCCCGGTAAAGGAACCGTTGGTATCGAAGTTCCAAACCAAAATGCTAATATTGTCTCAATGAAATCAATATTGACATCCGATAATTTTAGGAATAATAATTTTGACCTCCCTTTTGGTATCGGTAAAACAATTTCTAATGAAAGTTTTGTTGCCGACCTCGCTAAAATGCCGCACTTATTAATGGCAGGAGCAACAGGTCAGGGTAAGTCTGTTGGACTAAATGCCGTTATCGCCTCTTTGCTTTATAAAAAGCACCCCGCAGAGCTAAAATTCATACTTGTAGATCCTAAAAAAGTAGAACTCAATTTGTATTCACGCATTGAGCGACATTATCTTGCAAAGTTACCCGATTCGGAAGAGGCAATTATTACTGATACTCGTAAGGTTGTACGAACATTAAACTCACTTAGCATTGAGATGGACAATCGTTACGAATTGCTTAAAGATGCACAGGTTAGAAACATAAAAGAATATAACAAAAAGTTTGTTTCTCGAAAATTAAATCCTTTACACGGTCATCGTTATCTGCCTTATCTTGTGTTAGTTATTGATGAATTTGCTGATTTAATTATGACTGCCGGTAAAGAAGTTGAGACTCCCATTACTCGTTTGGCACAGTTGGCGCGTGCAATCGGTATTCATCTAATTATTGCAACTCAACGACCTTCTGTAAATATTATTACCGGAACAATTAAAGCAAACTTCCCTGCACGAATTGCATTTAGGGTAATATCAAAAATCGATTCGAGAACAATACTTGACACCGGTGGTGCCGATCAGTTGGTGGGTAGAGGTGATATGCTTTTTTCAACAGGAAGCGAACTGATACGCCTGCAATGTGCATTTATTGATACCCCTGAAGTAGAAAGAGTTACTGCTTATATCGGCGCCCAACGTGCCTATCCTGATGCTCTGCATTTACCGGAGTTTAAAGATGAAGAAGCTGAGAAAAAAACAGATTATAACCCCAAAGAAAGAGATGAACTTTTTGAAGATGCCGCTTTGATAATAGTGCAAACTCAGCAAGGCTCAACATCTCTACTTCAGCGAAAGTTAAAATTGGGATATAATAGAGCAGGCAGAATAATTGACCAGTTAGAAGCCGCCGGAATTGTTGGTGCTTTTGAAGGCAGTAAAGCCCGCGAAGTTAAAGTTGGTAGCGAAATGGCTTTGGAACAGTTTTTGAAAGACTTAAACTCTAAAGATAAGAACTATAACGAGTAGCTGATACAAACTGAAAAATCTTAAAATTGTTATAGCTATATATAGTATAATATGAATCTAATAAAATAAAAAATATGAAAAAGTTAATAATATTTATTGCAATTTTATACACCGGAATAGCATTTGCACAGGACGATAAAAATGCTGAGAAACTTCTGCAAAAAGTAATTGACCATACATCATCGTATAAAAATTTTAAAGCTAATTTATCATATACTATGGTGAATGCCGATATTAACATTGATGAGAAAAAAACCGGGGTTATTTATGTTGAAGGCGACAATTACAGAATTGAGATGGAAGGGCAGGTAATAATTTCTGATGGCAAAACAACATGGACGTATTTGTCAGATTCTGATGAAGTTATGATTAGTGATGTTGATGATAGTGAGGGAAGTATTTCGCCAACAAAAATTCTTACTGAATATAATGACAGCTATAAGGCTAAATTTAGTACCGGTAAAGAATATAAAAACTCAAATTTGAAGAAAATATGCTTGAAACCTAACGACAAGAAAAACTTCGAAAAAATGAGCGTTGTTGTAAATGTAAATAAATTAAGTCTTGAAAGTTTCTCTGTTTATGATGTTAATGGCAATGTATTTACTTATCATATTATCAATCTTCAGGCAAATATAAAAATGTTGCCTAACACATTTACTTTTAATGCTGCTCTTTATCCCGGTGTTGAAGTTGTTGATATGCGATAACCGGTAATGGCAAGAACGCTGCTACTACATCAAGTAATAAAACTTTTGGTAACTATTTGCTTCCTTTTTTATGTGAGTAGGATGCTCCGGCAAAGATTAATATGATCCATCCAATAATTAATAGCAATCCGCCAATTGGTGTTAATATTCCTAATGAGCCAATACCCATACCGGTTAATTCACTTAGTGAAATTACTAACAAAGATCCTGAAAAAAGTACAACTCCTATCACAAAAAAATAATAAATTGTGTTTAAATATGCGCGCGAAATATACCTGTTCATAAAAGTTAGAGCAAGTAACGCTAATGCGTGAAACATCAGGTAATCAGTACCGGTATTATAAATATCCATATATTTTTCAGAGATTTTTCCACTAATAATGTGTGCTCCAAACGCCCCCATTATAATGCTTAATACCCCCATTATACCTACAGTTATTATAAATCGCTTTGTCATGATAAATTGTTAGTTTTTATAAAAATTTTCGCTAAAATAGTAATTTTAAAATTATGTACCTTTGAAATTTTATTTTTAATAATATTCCTATGAATACATCAGTTGATATCAGCTATTATCCCTTAAAAGATGAATTTATTCCTCCAATAAAAGATTTTATCGACAGGTTAAATCAGCACAAAAGCATTTCGGTAGTTACTAATGGTATGAGTACTCAGGTTTTTGGTGAATATTTTGATGTTATGGAAGTGCTAACCATGGAAATACATGAATCATTTAATCTGCCACACTCAGTTTTTATACTTAAAATAATAAACGCCGATTTGCAAAAATATAGTAATAGCAATATATGAGCGATTTTATTAATTTCTTTCTTGAGCCATATAAATCTGCTACATTAATTAATATAGTACTCGAATTTTTAGCTGCTTTATTTGGTATTGTTAGCGTATTTTATGCACGAAAAGAGAATATCCTAGTTTTTCCAACGGGAATAATTAGTACTGCCATTTATGTATTTTTACTTTCGCAATGGGCGTTGTACGGTGATTTAATAATAAATATTTATTATACTTTAATGAGTGTTTATGGCTGGTATATATGGCTTAAAGTTGTTGACGATAAGGACGATCATATTTCTATAAGCCGTACAACAACGCTTGATAAGTACAAAGCTGTCGGTATATTTATATTTACTTCCATTTTTGTAATTGTTGTTTACCGACATTATAATGTTATGCCAAATAACCTTGGCTATAGCGAAAGTGTTGCTTATGCATGGCAACATATGACAGCCGGAAATATAGTAGAGTTTAGACTAATTACTCCATTTTTAGATACTTTTACAACAGGAGTTTTCTTTGCTGCTATGTGGTTAATGGCAAATAAAAAATTGGAAAGCTGGATTTTGTGGATTGCCGGTAACTTAGTTTCTATACCTTTGTACTTTGTAAAAGGATTTGGTTTTACCGGGATTCAATATGCTGTATTTTTAATACTTGCAATATTTGGTTATATTGAGTGGCGTAAACAAATTAACTTAAATAAAACTATTGCTTAAACGTATCGCTATAACAGGAACTGAATCAACCGGTAAAACATGGTTAACTAAAAGATTATCACAGCATTATAACGTTAATATGGTCAGCGAATATGCGCGTGATTATTTTAGCAATAAAGAGTACAAATATACCGTTGACGATATCCTATCAATAGCAAAACAACAACTAATAAATGAAAATGAGATGGCATTGTTATCTGATGGGATGCTTTTTTGTGATACTGACTTATTAGTGTTGAAGATTTGGTCGAAATTTGTTTTTAATTTTGTGCCACCATGGATTGAGAAAAAATTAACTGACCATGTTTATGATCTTTATTTGCTGTGTTATCCCGATCTGGATTGGGAGTCTGATCCGTTACGAAATAATAAATATGATAGGCAATATATTTACAAACTATTTGTTAAAGAACTTGAACATAATAATTTTAATTACAAGGTTGTATCGGGGTTTAACAATAATCGTCTTGAAAATGCAGTTGATTTTATAAATAAATTTATAGAAAATGAAAAACGATAACTATTCTGTTACACTAAGAATATTGCACTGGGCGATTGCCGTTAGCCTGTTTTTACTATTAATAACTATTTTTTTACGCCTGACTTGGATGAATAAGGCACATATATCCGATATAATTCAAAACTATTTGGCGACAACAAACACTACACTATCCTCAAGCGAAACAATTGGAATTTCAAAACAAATTAGGGCTCCAATGTGGGAGTGGCATATCTATATTGGTTATTTTTTGGTAGCATTATTTGCTATACGATTTGCACTGCCAATATTTGGTTTTATAAAATTTCATACCCCAACAGGTAAACATCTTAATATCCGGCAAAGAATTCAATATTGGGTTTATTTATTATTTTACATGTTTATTGCCGCATCGCTAATAACCGGATTAATAATTAAATTTGGCCCCGAACAAATAAAAAAAACAATGGAATTTATTCACAAGCTTTCTATTTATTATCTTTTAGCGTATATCGTTATCCATATTGGAGGTGTACTTTTGGCAGAATTTACTGATGATAAAGGCATTATCTCAAAAATGATAAGTGGTAACAACACAAATAAAGAGTAATTATTATATGAAGCCAACCAATAATAAAGCAATATTTTTAGCACGGTGGTATCCAAGCAAATACAATCCAATGCTGGGTTTATTTATCCAACGTCATGCAGAAGCTGCCAATAAATGTTGTGATGTTGGTGTTGTTTATGCTCACATTATCGAAGATGCTGATGCTAAAGTTAACAGTAAATACAAAGTTGATTTTAATGTAGAACATGGTGTTCCAACTGCACGTGTATATTATGAGCCTTCTAAAATTAAAGTTGAAATTATTCGAAAAATTATTGAAAATTTTAGATACTATAATGCTAATATTATCGGGCTACGACTTATTAAAAAGGAACTCGGTGGTTTTAATATTATTCATGTTCATGTACTAACACGCCTTGGAATTATTGCACTATATTATAGTTTGTTTTTTGGAAAACCATATATTATCACCGAACATTGGTCGAGATACCTTGATATAACCGGTACATTTAATGGATATTGGAGAAAATTAATTACAAAAATTATTGTACGTTATGCATCATGTGTTACGGTTGTAACCAATAATCTTGCCAATGCCATGCAATCGTACAAACTGCTAAATAAAAATTATATTATCCTGCCTAATGTTGTTGACACTATGTTTATAAATAAGGATAATACCTACAACTTATCTGACAAAGGTGTTAAATTTGTGCATGTTAGCTGCTTTGAAGATAAGTCTAAGAATGTAAGCGGTTTGCTTAGAGTTATTAGAAAATTATCTGATTTACGTAATGATTTTGTTTTTCAACTCATTGGTGATGGAGTAGATTTTAATTGGTTGCGTGATTATGCTACAGAACTTAACCTTACTGATAATGAGGTTGTTTTCACCGGTTTGCTTGAGGGTGATGAGCTTGTAAAGCAAATGTCCGATTCTGATATGCTGGTAGTTTTTAGTAATTACGAAAACTTTCCAGTTGTAATAAACGAGTCGCTGGCACTCGGTGTGCCGGTGCTGGCAACAAAGGTTGGTGGTATCTCCGAAAGAATCTCAACAGAAAATGGTATGTTAGTAAATGCAGGTGATGAGGAGCAACTTTTATCTGCTTTAGTTACCTTTTTAGATAAGAAGAAAATATTTGATGCACAACAGATACAACAAAAGGCTATTAAGGAATTCTCGGCAGAAAACGTTGGTAATATTATTTGTGGACTGTATGATGAAGCCATAGCAAAAACCCGCAAGAAAAAAATAATTAAGCTAAATGTTGATTGAAAGATGCATGTATTTACTTACTCATGAAGTGCTATCATTGGTAACCCTAATTGAAAGAAGTCATTCTTTGTTATTTCATGTTTAAACAACGATTTGAAAATATTTGTTTTATGTGAAATAAATGCTACTAAATTTATTTCGTTGTATTCAACAAAAGCCTCTAATGCATTATTCTTATCCTCAGTATCAACAAGTGAAAAATGAAACTTGTCATTCTTCATTTCTTCTTTAAAAGCATCCTTAAGTTCATTAATATGCTCTATGTCGTCGTTACTTTTTTGCCCAAGGTGGAAATGAACAGCAAATATCTTAACAGGTATATTCTTGAATAACTTATACAGTAGCTTTATTTTATTGAAATCCTTATCGTTACTGTTGCTTGCGTACATAATCCTCAAGCTGCTAAAATCGTTGCCACTCTTAGGAACCGCAATAACCGGCATTGTTGCTTTGGTCATAATTCGTTTTGCCATGCTACCTTCAAGAATACCTTTTTTGCCCACACCTTGTCTTCCCATTATAATTATGTCAGGATTGATGTCATTACAAATATTTGTAATCTCCCAGCCTGCATCTCCACCCTCAACTATAGTCTTTATACTGTAATTTGTAAGTTCGTTATCTGCTAAAAATTTGATTACATCAGCTTTAAGATTAGCCATATTTACTTCAGCAATCTGCTTAAACTCTTCAATTAGCTGCATGTTCACGTAAGTGTCATTTTCAAGTCCACTATTCAACCCCGAATCATTAAGTATGATTTGATCGTTATAAGTGTGCAAAAAAACCAATTGTATTTTGGTTTCTCTTCCGCCTAAATTAGTAGCAAATTTGTAAGTGGGTGATGCATTTTCCGAAAAGTCAATGGGTATAAGTATTGTATTCATTTCTTGTATGGATTATTTTAATAATATGTTATTAAAAATTTATTCAAAGATAAACATTTTTTTTAATGTATG
>CAZGWS010000011.1:24698-26318 GCA_964528805.1 uncultured Lentimicrobiaceae bacterium
ATGTATGTAGCTTAATATTGTATCCCGTTAAACGGATGAGTAATTGTTTAACTCTTTTTTGCATCTTTATAAGATATAGATTTATAGATAATTACATTGAAAAAGAATAAATAATTGTTAAAAATTGATTTATAATCGTATTATCAACTATTTTTACGATTGCTAATTTACTTTTTATAATGAAAATACATTTTATTGCTATTGGAGGTAGTGCCATGCATAATCTTGCCATTGCTTTAAGTAATAATGGTAACGATGTTACGGGATCTGATGATGAGGTTTTTGAACCATCGCTGAGCAGACTTGACAATGTAGGCTTGTTACCTGAGAATTATGGCTGGTATCCTGAAAATATTTCTAAAAATATTGACGCTGTTATACTTGGTATGCATGCACGACCTGATAATCCTGAATTGTTGCAAGCTCAAAAGCTGGGACTGAAAATTTATTCATATCCTGAGTTTTTATACTATCATTCAAAAAATAAAAAGAGAGTTGTTATTGGAGGCAGTCATGGTAAAACAACTATTACAGCGATGATTATGCACATCCTGCGAAAGTTAAACTACGATTTTGATTATCTTGTTGGATCGAAAATTAAGGATTTCGACGTTATGGTGCGTCTTAGTGATAAAGCTCCTTTAATGATTTTTGAAGGTGATGAATACCTTAGCTCTCCCATTGATTTGCGCCCTAAGTTTCACTGGTATCATCCTGATATTGCTTTGTTAAGCGGTATAGCATGGGATCATATTAATGTTTTCCCTACAGTTGAAAACTACATTGAGCAGTTTAAAATTTTCATCTCCCTTATTAATAAAAACGGGTCGCTTATTTATTTTAATGGCGACAAGCAGCTAAGCGAGCTAATGCCCGTTAAAGATGGTATAAATACAATTCCGTATGGAGTTCATAGTTACAAAGTGGCAGATGGAGTAAGTTATCTTATTACCCCTTTCGGTGATGTTGAGTTGCGTGTTTTTGGTAAGCATAATATGATGAATATCAACGGTGCTAAGCTTGTGTGTAACCGGCTTGGTATATCTGATGCTGACTTTTACGATAACATTAAAAGTTTTGAAGGTACGGCTAATAGACTTGAGCTGGTGCTAAAGAATGATAATAATCGTCTTTTTAAGGATTTTGCACATGCTCCCTCCAAAGTAAAGGCAACGGTAAATGCTGTTAATGAGCAATTTAGTATAATGAACTTTGTTGCCTGTTTAGAGCTTCATACTTTTAGTAGCTTAAATAAAAATTTTATTGACGAATATCTTCATACACTTGATTTACCTGATTTTGCATGCGTTTATTTTAATAAACACACCTTGGCAATGAAACAACTGCCTGAATTATCAAAGATTGATGTTGTTAATGCTTTTGGCAGAAAAGATTTGCAGGTTTTTACTGATTCGCAAGAGATGGTAAAATGGCTTGACTCAGTTAAAAAGCAAAATACGGTATTCCTTATGATGAGCTCAGGTAATTTTAATGGTATTAACTTTATAGATGTTGCTACTAAACTTACGTCATCTTAAGAAGTATGATATGATAAGGTCATTATCGATAATACTATTATTACTATTTGCAAATGTATATATTGTGCTTTCGCAGGATAGT
>CAZGWS010000011.1:26418-27891 GCA_964528805.1 uncultured Lentimicrobiaceae bacterium
TTTATAGTTGAAATATCTGTTATTAGTAATGATGATAAAAATCCCTACAAGTTTATGAATTTGATTATGAATATTGTGGAGGGCAGCAATGAAAGGGTGAATAGACAAAAATTTGATACTATTCCTGCTATTTCATTCGATCATTATAACTACGATTTTGGCCATTTTGTGCATGGAAGGCGTGATAATCATACATATTTAGTCACAAACATAGGGGGGATACCTTTAATTATTGATAAAATTGTTGCTCCAAAAGGGATAAAAGTAATTGATAGTCCGGTACAACCACTTTATCCGGGCGATGAATCTGCAATTATAATAAGAATAAACACGCACGGAAGGGTGGGTTTGTTGCATCAGTCTGTTTTAGTATATTCAAATGATCCTAACAACCCATTAATAATACTTGGTGTACATGGATCGGTGCGGATATTACCAAGTAATAAAAAGGCTGAAAATCAGTGTGGTGAGTTGATATTCAAAGGGTTGTAATAAGCTTCAGTACATAGGGTTGCAAACTACGTTTATGGGGGGGTACTTAGGATGTTGCCTGAATAATACTTTCTTGAGAATGACTTATTTAGAAATCAATATAATTCTTAGGTTTTAACATCAATATAGCTTTTGAGTGCATTTGCGTAAGCTTCAAAAGCTTCTATGCCCTGTTTTGTTATCTTGCAAGATGTGTGTGGCTTTCGCCCCCTGTAACCCTTTGTAATCTCAACATATCCTGCCTTAGATAATTTATCGAGTTGTACGCTAAGATTCCCTGCAGTAGATTCAGTTTTATCTTTTAAGAACATGAAATCAGCCTGTTCAACACTTATAAGTAACGACATTATGGAAAGTCGTATCTGCGAATGTAATAGTGGGTCAAGATCTTTAAACATATTATTCCTTGTTTTTACTCTTTAACATGTAACCGGGTATAAGGTAACCAACCATTATTGATATAGCACTAATTAGTAGTTGCATTTCAACCGGTATTAAAAAGGTAATAACAGCCGCTACCCAAAGCACAATACCACCATATATTAACGGTTTAAACTTAATCACTACTCCTGATAAATAAGTACTACTGCCGGCAAACAGCAATATTATTGGCGTAATGTTGTAATTGAGTACTTTCATAAAGAAAAGCACAATTGCATAGTTCACAAGAAATACAAACCATAACTGACCATAAATCCTGTCAGTATAGGTTTTTACTTTTGCGTTTTTATGAATCTTGTAACCATACCAGACTGAAAGAACAGCACCTATTACCGTAAGTGACCAAGCTACTTCGGGATGCTCATAATTTGTAAATCTCATCAAACTAAATTGCAGCAATGAGGCAATAGCAACTACCCAGCCCCAGATTAAAAAGAAAATATACTCTGATTGTATATTCCCTTTTGCCCTTTGAATCATTTCTGTTATCAGATCAAGGCTTTCTTCTTTTTGTAAATTTTTATTTTCTGTCATGATGTT
>CAZGWS010000012.1:0-15377 GCA_964528805.1 uncultured Lentimicrobiaceae bacterium
GGCAAAATAACTGCTCCTATAATTAAATAAGGATAATAAGTTATAAGTCGCCAAAAAATAGCAAGGGGAGCATACCACGAGCTATTGGGAATAAATTCACCCAGAAAATCGGAAAACACAAACTCTGCAATTCCGCTGCCTCCGGGGGTCGGACTAACCAACAATATTATCCACATACTTAGTTGCCTTCCGTAAATTAAAAAATGATCGGCAATACTGTATTTGTTTGCAAAAAAAGCAATTAGCATAAAGTTAATTACCCAGTATCGACCTGTCCATGCCAATATAGTTGAAGTAAAACTTTTAAACCAATAAAAAAACGGTTTCTTTTTAATTGATTTTGAAGTTTGTATTAACTGATTTGCCGATTTACGCGCCCTCATTCTCCATCTTACTAAAATAGGGAAAAGAAAAACCCACGATATAAACGATTTGAACATCTGCGGATTAATGAATAATGCATACGCTAAGAATAAAGTATATATAAATATGGCTGCATATCCACCATAAAAAACATATATAATTTTGTCGATTGATATTGAATCAGGCGGGAAAATATTTCTGCCAAAAACAATATAAACCAAAGGAACAGATAGTATAAAAAACACCTCATCTAAAAAAATTGCAGTTAATACAACAGCCGTACTTTTTCCGGCACTTAATCCTTCCTTATACAAGAAAAATATTGCAGGACCAGTTCCACCAACAACCGACGGGGAAATAGCAGAACTGAATTCCCATAACATTATCACGTTAAACGCCTTTCGCCACCCGATCTCAGAATCGGTTAATACAATCAGCCTGTACATGTATGATATATCGCGAACAGCCATCATTAACAATGCAACTATTATGTAAAAAATTGTATGCCACGTAAATGATAGAAATGAAAATGTATTAGCATCAAAACTTCTATACATCAAGTATGCACTTACACTAAGCCCGATTAATATAGGCCAGATAATACGACTTGGTTTCAGGCTGTTAACTACTTTATCCAAAATTTACAAATTATCGTGCAAAGATAAGCCTAATTACTTATCATTTTATGTACTACAAAATGGGTTTAGTTTTTAGCTTACATTTGTATAATCTTTTACTTAAAACTTTTACTATGAAAAAGTTAATCCTTGCACTTAGCACAATACTACTGCTAAGTAATGCTACTATGTTGGCACAAAATGCCAAAAGTGTTCCCATGGATTCTAATGTAAAGTATGGGAAACTTGACAACGGGATGACATATTATATTCGGTCGAATGCACTACCAAAAGATCGTGCTGATTTTTATATCGTATTTAATGTTGGCGCAATACTTGAAAATGATAATCAAAATGGGCTTGCACATTTAACCGAGCACATGGCTTTTAACGGCACTAAAAATTTCCCTAAAAAAGGGTTAATAAATTTTTTAGAACGTAATGGTGTTGCCTTTGGTCATAATATAAATGCTTTTACAAGTACAGATGTTACTGCTTATAATTTAAATGATGTACCCCTAAATGATGAGTCTGTTGTTGATTCATCGTTACTAATTCTACACGATTGGTCGAATTATGTTTCTTTTGAAGCTGATGAAATTGATGCTGAGCGCAAAGTAGTTCATGAAGAATGGCGCACACGTCGTAATGCTAATTTTAGGATGACAAGCAAACTTAATCCAACAATATATAAAGGTTCAAAATATGCAATTCGCGATGTAATTGGCAGCTTAAATGTTATAGATAGTTGTGATTATGAAACATTACGTTCATTCTATCGCAAGTGGTATCGCCCTGATTTAGAGGCCATAATTATTGTTGGCAACTTTGACGCCAATGTTATGGAACAAAAAGTAAAAACAATGTTTTCTTCAGTACCAAAAGCTGTTAATCCGGCAAAACGTCCAATATTTGACATCCCAAATAACGAAGAGCCGTTAATTGGCATTGCTACCGATCCAGAAGCTCAGCGCAACATGATTAGGGTTTATTACAAGCATGATATTGTACAACCTGCCAATAAAAATACTGACTACATGCGTGAGCAGTTACTAGAGCAGTTATATGACAATATGATTAATAATCGTTTAAATGAATTAGTACAAAAAGAAAATCCTCCTTTTATTATGGGGTACTCTACTTATGGGGGCATGCAGCGATCTAAAGATGCATTTATGCTTATTGCCTTTGCCAAAGATAACGGGATACTACTGGCACTAAAAACAATAATTCAAGAAAATGAAAGGGTTCGCCAACACGGGTTTACTTCAACAGAATTTGATAGGGCAAAAAAGGAATTAATTCGCAACTACGAGAAAGAATACAAGGAAAAAGATAAACAAAAAAATAATAAATATGTTTGGGAATACTTCTCCAACTTTTTAACAAACGAGCCAACACCCGGTATTGAATTTGAATATGATTTTACAAAAATGACATTGCCAACAATTACCTTGGCAGAAATAGATAGTTTACCCGGAAAATGGATTACAGATGATAATATTGTAGTGTCGATTACAGGAGTGGAAAAAGATGGGGTTTCGCTACCAACAAAAAACGAAGTATTATCAATTATTGAGAATACTAAAAATACTGAGTTGGATGCCTATGTTGATAACGTGTCTGAAAATCCGTTAGTTGCAAATATCCCGGCAGGATCAAAAATTGTTAATACGCAAACAGATATGAAACTTGGGGTTACCACTTGGACTTTGGCAAACGGTGCTGAAGTAATAATAAAAAAAACTAATTTTAAGGATGACGAGATATTATTTAGTGCATATAGTTTTGGAGGAAGTTCGTTGGTTAGTTTGGAAAATCTTCCATCTGCAGACATGACTACTGCAATAGTTTCGCAAAGTGGAGTAGGCGATTTTGACAACATCACTCTGCAAAAAATGATGGCAGGTAAAATTCTTCACATCAACCCAACAATAAATAATACCACCCAAGGATTTAGCGGATCAACATCGACACGAGATTTAAAGACATTTATGCAGCTCTTATACTTGTATTTTGAACAACCACGCTTTGATAAAGAAGCTGCAAATGCATACATTAGTCGGGTTTCGGTTTGGCTTAAAAATACAAGTACCGACCCCAGAGCTATCGTAAACGACTCAATATCATTTTTGATGGCAAACAGAAACCCACGTAGATCTCCAATGAATGTTGATAAGTTGAACAAAGTTGATTTTGATGCCGCTGTAAAAATATATAAAAACAGATTTCGTAATGGAGCTGACTTTAAGTTCTTTTTTGTTGGAAACATTGATGAAGAAAAACTAAAACCGTTAGCAGAAACCTATATCGGAGGTCTTACTTCTGACTCAAAAAAAGATATCTGGAAAGATAATAATGTACGTCCACCTGCAAACAACGCTGAAAACACATTCAATTTCCACATGGAAACACCCAAAGCAACAGTATTTGTTAATTACAATAACAATATTAAATACGATGCAAAAAACCTAATTTATTTAAGTGCAATAAAGTACATATTGAGTATGCGTTATGTAGAGACAATTAGGGAAAAGGAAGGGGGTTCCTATGGTGTTGGAGTATGGACATCAATGAGTAAATATCCATATCAGGGTTATAAACTTAATATGAAATTCGATTGCAATCCTGATATGACAGATCGTTTAGTAGCTATTGTTTATGATGAAGTTAACAAGCTTCAAAAGACAGGACCTACAGAGATTGATGTGCATAAAACACAAGAATATTTCTTAAAAACACGGGAAGAGAAATTAAAGGATAACAGTTTTTGGCTGGGCTCACTTGTCTCGATGAGTAAAACCGGATTGAATACAATTACAGCAACAAATTATCAGGATATTGTTAAAGGAATGACCCCTAAAAAAATTCAAAAGTTTTGTAAAGATATCTTTAAAAATAGCAAGAATGTTGAAGTAATTATGGAGCCGGCGGATAAATAGGTAGATTATTAGTGGTTCATGTGATAAATTTTATACTTTTAATTTCATGTTGCTACTTTTAAATTACATTTGTAGCCCAAAAATATAATGTTATGTGCGGAATAGTCGCTTACGTTGGAAATAAGGATGTATATCCCATTTTAATCAAAGGATTGAAAAGGTTAGAATATCGTGGATACGATAGTTCAGGAGTATCATTACTGGATGGTAAGATTCATACATATAAAACAACAGGTAAAGTATCGGAACTCGAACATTTTACTAAAGATAAGCCACTTGGTGGTAAAGTTGGCATTGCTCATACACGATGGGCAACGCATGGCGAACCTACTTCTGCAAATGCTCATCCACACTATTCCCAATCAAAGACCCTCTCAATAATACATAACGGAATTATTGAGAACTACGCATCATTAAAGGAAGAATTACAATCAAGAGGCTATATTTTTGAATCAAGTACAGATACTGAGGTACTAATTAATCTTATCGAAGATATTAGAATTAATGAGGATGTATATCTTGATGAAGCTGTACGAATTGCTCTCTGTCAGGTTGTTGGTGCTTATGCAATAGTAATATTATCATCAGAGCATCCAAACACACTTATTGCAGCACGAAAAGGCAGCCCATTGGTAGTTGGTATAGGCAAAAATGAGTTTTATGTAGCTTCGGATGCAACACCAATTGTTGAGTACACAAAAAATGTTGTTTATCTTGAAGATGATGAAATTGCTATTCTTACCAAAGGTGAAGATATAAAAATTAAAACAACAAATAATAAGGAAAAGTCGCCATATATCCAAGAGTTGGAAATGAATCTTTCTGAACTAGAAAAAGATGGATATGAGCATTTTATGCTAAAAGAAATATATGAGCAACCTCGCTCAATAAAAGATAGCTTTAGAGGTAGGCTGGATGCTTCAACAGGCAGGGTATCTCTTGGTGGGATTATCGATTATGAGCAAAAATTAGTTAATGCAAAGCGAATTATAATTATTGCTTGCGGAACATCGTGGCATGCAGGTTTAGTAGGCGAGTATTTATTTGAAGACATTGCCAGAATACAGGTAGAAGTTGAATACGCTTCGGAATTTAGATACAGAAACCCAATAATTAGTGAAGAAGATATAGTTATTGCAATCTCACAATCAGGAGAAACTGCCGATACTTTGGCGGCAATTGATTTAGCTAAACGAAAAGGAGCAACAATACTGGGAATTTGTAATGTGGTTGGCTCGTCAATTGCCAGAGCTACTGATGCAGGATCATATACTCATGCAGGTCCCGAAATTGGAGTTGCATCGACAAAAGCATTTACAGCACAAGTTACTGTATTAGCGTTAATGGCATTACGTATTGCTCAGCTTAAAGGAACACTTCCTAAAACTAAATTCATGCAGCTATTGCACGAATTAGAAAGGTTGCCGGATAAAGTTGAAATTGCATTAAACGACAACGGGATAGCTAAATACATAGCAAAAGAATACAAAGATGTGAACAATTTCCTGTATTTAGGTAGAGGATACAATTTTCCTGTGGCCTTAGAAGGTGCCTTAAAGCTTAAAGAAATATCATATATTCATGCCGAAGGATATCCTGCTGCTGAGATGAAGCATGGACCAATAGCACTAATAGATGAAAATATGCCGGTAGTTTTTATAGCACCACACCTTGGTATTTATGAAAAAATAATTAGTAATATTCAGGAGGTTAAGGCAAGAAAAGGAAAAATAATAGCCATAGTAACCGAAGGTGATACCACAATAAAAGGATTAGCTGATTACATAATCGAAATACCAAAAACTGAAGAAGCATTTGTACCTATTCTTGCAACTATCCCTCTACAAAAACTTGCTTATCATATGGCAGTACTTCGTGGTTGTAATGTTGATATGCCACGAAACCTCGCCAAATCAGTAACTGTTGAGTGATAAGAGTAGAGACTCTATATTTTTATATGATAAAAAATAATTGCAATTACACTTTGTAAAATATACAATTATATCCACTATCTACTCACAATAATTTTTTTGGTGACAGATTTGTTTCCTATTGTTAATCTGTAAAAGTAAATACCGGCTTTAACATTCGTAATGTCCCATTTAAATACATGTTTTCCGGCACTTTGCCTTTCTGTACTTAAAAGGGTAATAACTTTTCTTCCTGTTAGGTCATAAATATACAAACTGGTTTCCGAACTTTTATTAAGTGCAAACTGAATGGCAATATTATCAGTAGCCGGATTAGGATATGCATTAATATCAAGGGCATTAAAAATATAATCATCTATTCCTGTCCATGTATAGTTTATTCCAAAAAAGTAAAGTATTTCTGCCATTACACCATCTTTTGTCGATCCGCCTGCCTGATCAACAAGACCGGCAAATTCAAAAGATGTACCAATGGTTTTATATGTTTCGTTTTCAAAAGAAACACCGGTTCCATAATTAGGATTGTCATTACTAAATATTAATGTGCTTCCATTTTTTGGTGCTATGTGATCGATATAGCTATTATTACCTGCATATTCAAGACTATATCCTGCCATAATACCTGCATCTTCACCAACTATTGTGCTAAGGTCTCCCATACCATCTTCTGTCCCGTTAATATTAAATAGTTCGTGGGCAGGAGTTTGAGTATCGAATGCCCAAGCATCACCACCCTCCATATACGCACGACCGCCATTTTCAATATACGAAGCAAGGATACCTCCATCACTTGCATTTAAAGCATAGTTATTTGGATAAATCCCAAGCAGCACAAACACCGCCTGATATGAATTTATACCGCTCGACAATTCTGCAACAACATCATTCCCAACTTGAAGTTCCGACAAACAACCCAGAATAGAATCGGTAGAACTACTATGGGCTAAATCAACTATTAATATAGGCTTCTGGCCAATTACAGTACCGAAGCTGCCATTACCGGTAATATTATAATCTGCTAGTATATTTACGTTAAAATTTGCAAAAGTACCCTCGGGAGTATCGCCATGAGCCGTAATATTAAAACTGATTGTATCAATTATGTCTTCAGGCATGTTACCTATGGTTTGAGTACCACTATTAATAGTTACATATTGACTTAATGTTTGTAAATCTGCAATAGTATTATATGCCTGTGAAGATCCGTTGTTTTCAATATATACAATAAGATTAACAGTTTCTCCGGGTTCAATCTTTCCATTATTATTTCCGTTTGAGTCGTCAACATCAAATGAATTAAAATTTAACTCAGGAGAGTGTCCTGTTATTGTAAACGATGATTCCCAAGTTTCACCTGTATCATCTTGTGCAGTAATTTCAAAAGTAACTACCTCTTCATTGGGAATACTGTCTGTCACAATAAATTGAAATCCATCTGTTACATCCACGGTATCATTAGCAGCAATATTTCCATAGTATGCTTGATTATTAACTATCTGAATATACTCACTATTTGTTGATAATATGGCTGTTACACCGGTAGCATCGTCAACTCCTGAATTCATTAAACCTACTGTTAAAAGAATATTTTCGGTATAATCCATTAACTGATTATTGTTTCCTGCTGAATCGTTAATAATATTTGATGCATAGGTTACAAATGCACCGGCATCCACAACTACATCAATTGTTGATATATATGGAATATAATTAAATGCTGTTATTACAAAATCAGCTGTTCCAATAGTGTTTAGCGCATTAAACGAAATGGTTGCCATACCACTTTCAACAATAGCAGTGCCCAATATTTCGCCATTCATACTCAATGTAGCTAAGGCTCCTTCGGCGTTGCATGAAATATTCATTGATGTGCTTCCTAAAGGTAATGACGAAGGAACAGTTACAGCCATATTTTGAGGTGTCGCAGTTCGTATTTCCAACGAAGGATCGCCAAAAACAGTCCATGTGTCTGTCATTTCATCCCCGGCAGAACCATAAATATCATTCATATTCATACAGCCATTTAGTGCAATACCACCAAAAGTTCGTTTAATATTATCAGAATACACCTCAGAGAGGATATCGTTCATCTCATCCTGACCACGCATGGGAGGATTCCAGCTTTGGTTAATAGTTGACATAAAGGTTGCCATAGCTCCTGCCGGCTCACCGTTATTTTCGGCTCTCAACCATGCTTCGGCAAAACATGTGGTGTTCACAAAGTTGCCATTTACACATGCCACAGAGAAGATAAATGGGAGTTTACCGTTATTGGTAAGATTATTAACATTACTATTTGAAAAACCAGATGTACCCCACGATGTGTTACTTCCGTGTCCGGTATAGTTAATTATTGTTGCACCTGAATTTACTACATCAGTAACCATTGACGGTGTTGGATTCCCCGGGGCATCATTTCCACCCTGACTACCATCATAAAGTTCGTTAGCATAAACGTATGTGAAGTTTAACAAATCGGTGTTAATATTTCTATTGTGTTCATAATCATATTCATTGTCATCACCGGGACCCTGATCAGAAGCTATTCCGATAATTTGTGAATACCATGTTGTATCAGCAATTGGAGTTTGCTCATAATCTAACACTCGTGTTACCTGTGTTACAACTTGTTCTGCCGTTTCTGCCGAAAATCTACCCACGAATAAATCAGGATAGTGGTCGCTACCAACTACATACGAATAGTCAACGTCAGAATCGTTGCCACCAATCAAGCTGGAAGGGACCTGTGCAGCATCGCCAACTAGCATAACAAAAGTGAGACCATTATTGTTATAATAATTAGCAATGTACTGCTTAATATCTGAAGCACCACCTATCGTAGCTACATCAATAATCTCAACGGGTGTTCCAGATTTTATTTTCCAGTCGATAAACGGTTGCATCTCATCCATAAAATCGCCATAAGAAATAATAAGCATATTCCCCATTTCTTCAACCGGGGTATAACGCAATGTAAAATCGTTATAATTCAGAAACTGGTGAGCGTATATCTTATTAAACGATTCATCAACAGTTGTAACAGGTTTATTTCCGGATATTATATTAATTTGTGAAACCCCATTTTCAGTTAATTCAATTGTAATATTAGTATAAACACGTAATACTTTTGTGATCGGGTTATATACAATAGGCTGTATTACAATTGTTTGTGCTCGGTAATCACGAATAATATACGGAGTTCTTAAACTTGATATATCGGTTGGATAAAATGAATTAACGTTGTATTGTTTACCAAAAACGTAAGGAACATTTGCCGGATTTATTGTTCTTAAGAGGTTACCTTTTGAAGGCGCAATTAATACATCTGTAAATTCTTGATACTGTGAGTCAACAATTTTCACTTGCATTTTAGCCTGATTAGGTATAATAACAGATGTTGCGAAAACAGGCAACTCAGGATACCCGGCTATTAATGATGATCCGCTATTTTTGGCAGTAACACTCCAAGCTATCCCCTTACTTGTTTCTACATCATTCTTCCAAAACCCATCTAAAGCAAAATGTATAGTTGATGCATTTGCAGATGATGAAATAATATTGAAATTTTTCGATATCTGACCTCCATTATGCAGGTCAACCCAATCTGCTGCATTAAGGCTTAAAAATGTAGAGAGAATAAAAACTAAAGTAAAAATCCGTTTCATGTATTTATTTATTATTTGATAAAAAAAATATAACGCTCTGTAAGTAATATTTGATAATAAATTCGATTATATTGACAAATCATTACGCAACATAGTTGCTTATGCTGATTAAATCGCAACACCATACTCCTGTATATTTAAAGAACATTAGATAGTATGAAATTTATTTTACAATTTATGCACTAATTAGCGTCTCTAAGAAAACACTTGCTTTTTGTAAAGTGGTGTATAAAAAACGTCATGGTCGAGGCGAGCGTAATCTGAAAATCAGAAGTTTGCTTAGCGTAAATGACTGATTTGAAGATAAGCTCAACGAATAGATTGGCATTCTCTCATAGCCACTAATTACTTTACTAAGATTATTTTACTGACACCAATGCTGCTTTTAGTCTTAATAGTTAAGAAATACGACCCCGATGCTTGATTACTTAGATCGACCGAGAATTTATTGTTACCATTATTAGAGATAATATTTTTTGAATATACAGGTGCTCCATATTGGTTTGTGATAGTAATTTTAGCACTAATTTCATTTATTTTAGAGACGGTTACAGTAAATAAGCCGTTAGTAGGGTTTGGAATTATTGTTGCAGTAATATTGGCTTCCGGTTTAGACACATCATCAATATTTTTTACATCAATTAGCAATGAGTCGGATGAGATGCCAACTCCACAAACGTTTTGCCCTTTAACTTTTACATAGGCATTCCCAATAAAATCATTATTCCAGCTAACAACGCATGTGGTTTCATTTCCAAAAACCTCGCCGGCTTCGGTAGGAGATAAAGACCATACATACACATCAGCATATTGAATCGTATCAGTTGAATAAGTACATTGTGTAGTATCATGGAGATTTATTTCTGTTGGTCCGGTAACAGTTGTTGCCATAGCAGGTATATGGGTAATACTTAGCTCCATAGTATCGCCGGCAGGAAATCCTTCAGCATCAATAATATTAAGACTTAACGAAACATTTCCTGCTATGACATCTAATGTTGAGGGTGTGTAAACAGGCGTTAACGAATTAATATTATTAAAGCTTCCTGTACCGGAAGTATGCCAGAAAATAGTATCATAATTTGTTGCAGAACCGGTACACTGTGCAATATTACCTTCACATATATCTGCATTGGGACCTGCATAAACAGAAGTAACTAACATTGGTGGGAGCAATATATAATCAACCCATGCACAATCGTCACCACTACTAACGGAATAATCTTTCGAGTATTCCCACTTAAAGGTATTATCGCCGGCAACTACGCTAAAAACAGCCTCAGTCCAACCCACTTCGCCTGACCATCTGCCCTTTTCTTCGCCATTAATATAAAATATTAAGAAATCGTATGTATTTTCTGACGACACTTTATAGAAAAAAGAAATTTCCCCATCTGATATTGTGGGATAGTTCATTTCCATAATAGAAGATTGACTATCAGTAATTTCATCTGACTTTGCAGCATAACCACCTTCATATGCTTGTGTGCTATCAACAATAACCCAGGGGAATTCGTTAAATTGCCAGTTATATTCAGTAAAATCACCGGTTTCAAAGTCTTCAACAATTAGACCTATCGTTTCAAGAATTACATGAGAAGCTGAGTAATTTCCTGCTGTATAGCTAAGATTGAAGTCAGCCAAAGCACCAACTGGAGTGGCTGCATCAGCACTTATGTTCATTGTTACTTCCCGCATGCCTGCGGCACTAATAGTATCAACATTAATGTTTGGAGTGTTTACAGTAATATAGGGACTTGTTGTACCAATAGTCATAAAACCGGCTAATGTACATGCATTGCCATTATTTAGCGTTTGAACAGTAATATCAACAGTTTCGCCAGGATCGATACGACCATTGTTATTACCACTTGCATCATTAATTGTATAAGTACCAAAAGTCGGTATTGGAGCATGAATATCAAAATCCATACTTGACTGCCATATTTCTTTAGATGTTCCTTCAATCTGTACGCCAATATTTACCTTATGCATATCAGGAGCATCATCAGAAATATTAAATGAATATGCATCTGAAATAGTAGTTGTTTCGTTGGCGGCAATACTTCCAACACTAATTGTTATCGGGCTTATTAGAGTACAGTAATCATCAGTAAAAGAAATTGTTACAGTAATACTATCAGATGGATCCGTACCCAGATTTGAGATACTGATGCTCATATTATCACTTGTGGCATAATCAACATTTGTAGTTCCATTATCAAAAACAAAATCGCTTAAAGTTAAGTATGGACCAGATAGTGCAGCTGCCGGAACAGTAGTTATGTAAGGAATAAACTGCGATTTAGTAACAACAATATTTACATCTCCACTTTCAAGAACAGGATCGAGTTGTACTGTTGCAACACCCGTTGAATCGACAAGGGCAGTACCATGAATTATACCATTTTTTGATATTGCAACATACGATCCGGGTTCCGCAGATACCTCATATTCGGTAATACCAATGGGAAGAATATCCATATGTGTTACAGCATTTTCGCTCCCTTGAGTGTTATATGGCATCATTGAAGGGTCGCCTAAAGTGTTATAAGCTTCCCAATAGTATAGCGATGCAGCATCATTTAGCCACCCCTGTGCGTTAACTTCAGTAACAGAGAGATCACCAACAAATACAAGAGCGTCAAGGCAATAGTATGAATTACCCCAAGCACCGTCGTATGCACCTTTAGTAGTTTCTTCAAAAGTGGGGACATATCCGTTACCATTATTGGTAGTCATGGAGTACGCACCTACAGACCAATACATATCGGATTTCCAATATGATGATGGAGAAGAACCAATGTATCCGGCTGCACCCTTATTATCAGCTCTTAACCATGCTTCACCAAAACATTCGTTGTACCCAAAATCGGCTGCCAAACAACAATTGCCAATTACAATGGGGTAGCTATTATTATTACTAAAACTGTTAACGTCAGAAATATTTAAACTTGGATCGGCCCATGATGTTTGGCTACCATGTGCTGTATAATTTACAAAACTAACGCCTATTCTTTGATTATCGTAACACCCTGAATATGAATCTAAATAAACATTTAAGTTATTATAACCATGGTCGGCATTAAAGTAATTTTGAGTTCCATAATTAATTGTAGGTTGACCATAATATGGGTTGCCGCTTGCATCAGCACCGGCTATTAGCGTAACATCATCAAGGTAAGTTGGATCTTCAAATTGATATTTTTCATAGTATATTATTTTATTCAATTCAGCCTCCAATTGAGGAACTGTTTGGGCTGAGAGCCTGCCATAGTACATCTCAGGAAACATATCTCCATCAACAGAAGCATAATAAAGATCAGTTTTTTTACCACTTGCACTACCTGTGCCACTTGCTACAACTTGCTGTACATCACCCACAAAGACAACAAAAACGGGGGCATTACCATTAGCCAATCCTGTATTGTATTGATTATGTACCCAATCGGCAATTTCGGTAGATGAAGAACCTATCACATCGGTATAACCAACCGTTACATAATAACCCATTAATGTTTTCCAATCAATAAAAGGTTGCAAAGCATCTGCAAACATTGGGTCAGCAACAATTAGCATATTAACCGGAAATGTTAACAAATCAGGATGATCTTCGTAAACGTTGTTTACATTTAATAACTTTTGGTAAACAACATCAAACAACGGGGAGTAGCTTGACCTAAATGTGCTGTTTGTTAAATCTGCGTTAGCGTTACTATAAGATAGCGTTATATCAACATCATTTATAACTTGAAGTTGATTTGCAGAAGGATTATAGCGTGCCGGTTCAACGGTAATCCGAGCTATGCGAACACCACGCATTACTCCTAAAACTTCAACCTTGGCGATTTCATTTTGATTAAACCCTTTTGTATTATATGCCTCTTTTTTATATTGAAAAGGTACACTTGACGGATCGATGTTTTTAGGAATATCGTACTGTAAAGGCATAAGTTTATTTTTTATACCTATGTCATCAAGGTTAATAGTTAAAGTAGAATAAGAATTAACAGAAACGCTAACCTCAGCACCAAATGGGATAGCAATTAATTTTTTTTGTGCGGGCAAAACAGGTTCACCTATACGATTTGTACTGTACGCACCTGCCATCTGTAGTTGGGTAAATATACCCTCATTAGTTTTAACATTAAAGTAGTTGATGTCGCCAAAATGAAATTGGAGATTCATACTGCTGCTGTTACTACTTAATACCTGTGTGTTTGTGTTTGTTGTTGAAATAGGAATAATTGAATTATCGGCATTAGCCCGAATATTAAAAATAAGAAATAAAGCAATTAATCCACTTAATATTAGCTTTTTCATGAGAAATGGTTCTAAATTTTACATTCGTTTAAATAGTCAAAATTAATAACCTTTTGCATTTTAGCATTCGAAAACGCAATAAACTAATCCCAATTATACTTATTTAGAAGTGTTAAAAATAAGCAAAACGCATATGAAATATCTGTAATAATACTGCATAGGTTATTATTATATATGCAGACCTGCATAATAACTACTTTTTCAAGATACGTTTCGCAAGATACATTACAGGATATATTGTAGCGAGAAAGCCGATGGTAATAACAGTTAAAAACACATAAATAAAATCGTACAGTTGCATTTTTACAGGGTATGCCGAGATTACAAAGGCTCCATTGCCACCACCAAGATTTATTAATCCGTAGTTTTGCTGTATATACAAAATAATAAATCCGACCACTAACCCTGAGATGCTCCCAATCAGGCTAATCAAAACACCCTCGGTTACAAAAATTGATTTAATTAGTTTAACATTGGCACCCATACCGGAAAAAATTCCAATATCTTTACTTTTCTCAACAATTAGTATTGATAGAGATCCAATCATATTAAATGAAGAAAGTATAAGAATAAACACGAGTATAATAAATATTGCCGCTTTCTCCGATCGCATAATTTTAAAAAGAGATTCATTTTGCTGAAAACGGTTTTTTACATAATAATCTTTTCCAACCACAGACTGTACCAGTTTTTGAATTTTTTTACCATCTGCTCCCGGTTTATATCGCACCTCGATACTTGTAACCTCATCGGTATAATCCAACAGCTTGCGCGCAAATTTTAAAGATATAAAAACGTATTTTTCGTCAAATTCTTGCTGTATCGAGAAAACGCCGGTGGGGTGTACAGCTCTGCTGTTAAATGCATTATTAAAGTTAAATGATGATGCATTCCCCCGTTTAGGAACAAAAATCGACAATACATTTGCAATATTTTGCGGATAAATATCAAGATGCCAAGCTACACCGGCACCCACAACTGCAAAATTAGTTTTACCTTCATGTAGTACAAATGAACCGTCAACTACCATTGTATCAATACGTGAAAGCTTAACAAAACTATCAGACACACCTCTTATTCTGGCAATATATTGTTTGCCTGCATATTTAAACAACGCATCTTCTTCAACAATTTGAGAAACACCGCTAACACCGGCTATGCTTTCTATCTTTTTATGGGGAAAGCCGGTAAAGTGAATTGTCTTGCCACTAACAGGGGTAATTTGCAAATCGGCATTAAAAGTAACATAGAGTGATTTTATTACATCTTCAAAACCATTAAATACAGATAGTACAACAATTAACGCAATTGTTCCTACCGACAATCCGACAACAGAGATTATTGAAATTATATTTATTAGGTTGTGCGATTTTTTTGCAATTAAATAACGTTTGGCTATGAAGAGTGATAGGTGCATATACAGTTTTAATTAACAGCTTCAAATATCCGATAAAATTTAATACTATTTTTTTACTTCCAATTCATTATTTATCATCCTAGTTAAATATTGTTGAAGAACAGCTTTAACCGTTGATT
>CAZGWS010000012.1:15477-27551 GCA_964528805.1 uncultured Lentimicrobiaceae bacterium
TTATGAATCTTCATTCTTCCTTCAGTAAATTCGCCTTTATGTTTTTTGGGAATGCTGTACGGATAGTGAGAACTTAATGTAAACTCGAATACAAAAAATGGTTGCTTAAAAGAGTCTAATTTATGAGCGAGATATTGTAAAAACGGCTCATCGTAAATGCCCCAATAATTATCATAATCAGCATCGTTGTTATACTCCGTACGACCGTAATAATTATCGAAACCTGCATATCCGGCAAATCCGTCAAAATTCATTGTGCCATTTGTACCGCCATGAAAAAAAGCAGTGTAATAGCCTTCTGCTTTTAGTAATTTTGGGAGGCTGTTAGTTTTGTTTGTACTATAAATTGATGTAATAAAAGGATCGTCCATAAGCGATGGAATACCAATTACTATTGCAGGTATTGCATCGATAGATCGTAATCCGTTTGAGAATGCGCTTTTCAAAACTAAAGAGTTTTTCATCAGCGAATCTAAAAAAGGTGTGTAGCCCCGGTATCCATTTAACGAACCTACATATTCCCGCGAGAAGCTCTCCAACAACAACACAACTACATTCTTGTTTTTTATTGCATCATGTTTTTTATTAAACCTATGTAAAATTGGATAAATTTTTTCCGATTTTTTTTCTGTAAAGTATTTTTTTTCTGTTAATTCATCATGACCAAAGGTTGTCATCATAGTAAAAACAGAATTAAGCACGAGAGGCATTTGTGTAACGCTTACATTCTTTGAAGCATCAATTATAGTTAAGGGCTTGAGTTGCAGTCCGCCACGAGCACCGATAAGAGATGCCCCAATTATCAGCATCATTATTATAATTTTATATAAAATTGCTATTAGTTTTCTCCTACCTAAATTAGTAGCAACAATGCTATTAGCTTTATTATTATTCAATTTTGGATAAACCATCCACGCAAGTGAAATAATTACCAACCATATTACACCAACAAACCAGTAATCTTTTGCAAAACCCGGAAGCAGCGTTGGTACATCATCGCTTAAGAATAGAAATTTAAAAATATCCGCAGTTGAGCGTTTTTGCACAAAGTGAAAGAAAACCGAATCAACAAGGTTAGCAAATAATAGGATACCGTTAATTATTATAAAGTAAAGTTTTAAAAATATTTGAATAGGATTACGTGCTATTATTTTGCTAATTGGGAGTATTTGAATGATGATAAACAACATGTTAAAATAAATTATTGCCGAAATATCAAACCTGATGCCAATAACAAATATCTTTGTTAACTCCCAGATACCAATGTTGGCAAACAATGCAAAATTATAGATGTAAAAAAATAGTCGTGCCGCAAAAAACAGGATTATGGCGAGGAATAATCTTTTTACTAAAAGAGTAATATTATAGTTGAAAAGTTTCATGTTATTTCCAGGCTTTTGCCACAAGTCCGGTACCGGTATTATGTTTAATTGTTACATCTAACCAATTTAGTATCAGCACAAAAGGGAAAGTAATCAAATAATAAAAAGGCAGAATAATAAAGAATAAATACGTAGTATTTAGAGACACTATCGGGTATTTCATGCTGAGTTTCCATGCTAATTTGCCCGGTATTCCGTATTCATAATAAACATCAGTACGTGAAAATCCGGCGTTTTTCATTTTCTTTGAGATGTCTGTAATACTGTACCCATCGCGTACATGTTCGTCAATAAACGAATGAGTTCCATCATTTTCATGGTCGTGATCGTGATGAACATCTGAGCCACCTTTATCGGATGGAGTTGAAACCAGCAGCATCCCTCCATCAGCCAACGAATTATAAAAATTTTTAAAAACAAGTTCATCTTCTTCAATGTGTTCCATTACGTCAACACAAAGAACCAAATTATATTTGTTAGAGACGTTGAGTGCAGTTAAATCGCCAAAACGAAATGTTGCATTTGTTAATCCTATTTTACTAAAGAAACTATTGCAATCGTTAACTTGCTCTTGTTTAACATCTAAGCCTGTAATTTTCCAGTTTCTGTTTCGTGAAGCAAGGTAATAGTCATATTGTCCGAATCCGCTACCTGCATCAAGTATATTTTGCTTACCAAGGGCTGACTTCTCCCATATTTTAATTTCTTTACGTACATACCAAGAGCGTAATAGTAGTAAGTCAAGTAGGTGATAAAAAAGCTTTCGCAAATATGGCGAACGGTTAAAAACCACTCCCAATTTTCGTTTAATGGGGTCGTACTGCATAGTTTAATGCTTTAATGCTAAAAATATTTACTCTTCATTGTTAACAGAAAGTATTATTCGATCATCTAACAACAAACAGCATATTTTATCAGCAAATAACTTCTCTTTATTTGTAACTAATCTTTTAAAAGATTGTCAATGTTTTCGATGTAATCGAGAGAATCATCAATATAAAAACTCAGATTAGGGACAATGCGCAACTGGTTTCGAATTCTATTACCAAGTTTTCCTCTTATTTCTTTTGTGTGGCTGCGAATATTTTTTAATAGAACATCCTTATCGGGTGACGCAAAAAGGCTTAAATACACTTTTGCCACAGAAAGGTCGGATGTTACTTTGACTTTTGTAACAGTTATCATTGATCCCCGTGAAACATGTTTCATCTCAACCTGAAAGATTTCTCCAAGGTCTTTTTGCAGTAAATTATTTATTCGTTCCTGACGTATTGTATCCATAGTGCAAAAATATTGAATTATAGCATATGTGTTTTAAAAAATGGTATTGCAATTTACTTTCAATACTTCGTAGCAAAGTTTGTAAAACTTCAACTTTTAGAGATTATCAATTATTTTTGAGAAAGATAAATAATACAGAATAAATTACCTGTTACCAATCAGTAAAGTTTACAAGAAATGAAAGAATGTTATTTAATCAATTTAGCATTCTCGATTAACACATCGTATTTGTAGCCATATCCAAAATCTTTATTAAGAACTACTGTTCCTTTAAAGGATACAATATCGCCAACCTTAACAAAGTCAGGAGTTGTTATTGTTATGTCAAAATTTTCTCCACTTTTTGTTCCATCCTGAAGGTGCACCCAGTTTTTCTTCATCACTTCGGCAGTAAACTTGACAACCTTACCATGTACTAATATTGTTTTGCCGGCAAAAGCAGATTTGTCTTTGTATAGATCCTCTACTGTTGTTTCGCCCTTTACAGGGGTAATTTTTTCAACCTCCATATTTCCAACTTTTGCTGATCCGGTTTTCTTTTTCATTGCCATAGGTTGGTTGGTTAAAGGTTTATCGCTTATTGCTCCTATGAAATATATTGTGGCAAAAGTTCTGTCCAATTCTTTACTATGAAACTTATTCATTTCCATAAACTTATCACCATAATAAGTATTACCTATTACTATGTCATTGCGTCGTGGAATGGCACCCCAACTTATTTCTCCATCTTTCAAATATTTTATATACGTGTAAGATGAAGTTTGTAGTACTTTTTTTATTACTAACCCCTGTGAGTTACTCCTGTTAACTACATTATTTGTACTACTTGTTTTGCTCTTATTAGTACTGCCAGACTCACAAGCGAATAATGTGACTAATAAAGCTAAGATCATAATTTGTGATAATTTTTTCATGTTAATTAGATTTTATGTTACTTAATAATTTTATTTAAACCAACTCTTTAAAACAATGCTAAGAATCAATTTATTACAAAAGTATAATATTATGTAAAAGTTATCCGCAAAAGTAGTAAAGTTATATTACCAAATAAATGTAATAGCAATAAATTGTTCCCACTTATTGTGAGATATTATCTAAGCATAACTAATAATCCGCCTGTTATAAATGCTAATACCCACCAAGTATATGCATATCTTGTATATAAATGTAATGACTTGGCAACCCGGTGTTTAACACCATATTTACTCATAGTAATCCACATTAATATTGCATCAATAATCATAGCCAACAGAGATGAGTAACCTAAAAAACCATGAAGAGTAAATCCTCCTTTATCGGAACCTATTATCATGAATGTTGTAGCAGTAATATCTAATACCACACCCAGAGTAATAAAAATAATGACCTTTTTAGTAATTTGCTTAATTCGCTGTTCGGTAATTATCCCTATTGAATATGAAATAAGAGCTAAAACAACAACACTACTTCCAATTTGTATAGATAAATTCATATTTCAGGCAATTAATTATGTGGTAAAAATATTGAATTTTTCAACTAACACAACAATCGAAACGTTTTATAGTTTTCTTTAAAAAAATATTCATGTAATAATGAATGATGCACGACAATACAATAGAACAGAGGAAATACTAAATGTAATTACGCATGGGCTTGGAACTATATTGAGTATTGCAGCACTTGCAATTTTAGTAGTATTTGCCAGCTTAAGGGGTACTGTATGGCACATTGTTAGTTTTAGTATTTATGGTGTTAGTCTTGTTACGTTATATCTTGCTTCAACATTGTTTCATGCTACTACAAGACGACAAAAATTACGTAATAAGTTAAATATTTTCGATCATGCATCAATTTATATACTTATTGCCGGCACATATACTCCTTTTTTACTTGTAACACTACGAGGACCGTGGGGTTGGAGTTTATTCGGTATAATTTGGGGGCTTGCAATTGGAGGTATTGTTTTTAAATTATTTTTTACCGGCAAGTACGACTTAATATCAGCAATAATTTACATTGCTATGGGATGGCTTATTATTATAGCCATAAAGCCAATTAATCAACACCTATCAACAGATGGGCTACTTTGGCTGCTTGGCGGTGGCATTTCGTACTCAATAGGCGCAGTATTTTACTTACTGAATAAGTTGCCATATAATCATGCTATCTTCCATATCTGGGTCTTATTAGGAAGTTTTGCCCATTTTGTTGCAGTATTTTGGTATGTTTTACCCTGATTAGTGGCACTAATTATGAGGGATATTGTTACTTTTTTTAATGTTTTTAGCTTTTATCTTGCCACTATAAAAAACTGATTATAATTCTTTCCGTTAACTGTTGTGCGTAATATGTATGAACCATTTTTTATTGATAATGTTGATAGTTGATAACTGTTGGCATTAGCAACGGTAGTAACCTCTCCTGTTGTTATCATAGTTCCATTTACATTATAGATGCTATACAATATATTGCCGGGTGTTGTCAAATTTAATGGTATGTTAAGTGTACCAGTTGTTGGGTTAGGATATGGTTTCCCAATAACTTCTGTATCAGGTTTATTTCCATCTCGTAGTACATAACTTATGCCACTTTCAAATATTCTTAGCTCAATATTACTTATTGTCGGCATTTCAGGTGTAAGTTCCACTTTAAGCTTTTCAGCAGGCAACCCAGTAACTTCGGCATATAGCCAATAGGTGGTTAGTTCAACCGAAGTAAAAGCAAACCCACCATACATATCAGTATAACTGTATGTTAATAGATTATCTGAGTCATCAAACAGATAAATATTTATATCTTTAGCAGATAAATTTTGGAATGTACTTGGCAAATATTCAAAAACAACATTACCACTAATGCTTCCCACTCCCGACGAGAAACCATCGCTATGTGCTAATCTTATATCATATTCCCAGTTTGTACTGATTAAATTAATTGTGTCAGCATTTTTCCACATAAGTTTGTCGCCATAGTATGTTGGCAATAAAGTTCCATAATATTGTGATGTACGCATTGGTTCTACCTTAACAATATATCTTCCTCTTGGGATCTGATAAAAATAATAATAACCTAAAGTATCAAAATTAATAGTGTCAAATGCAATATAATTATCAGATGAGTCAATCGTGTACAGATATGCATTGCCCTTGTCAATTGGAAAATGCTGAGAAAAAACATGACCCCCGAGATTATAATAATCTCTGTCGCTAATATAAAGATGTTTTGTTATTGCACTTGTTGTTAGCACATTGTTTAATAATGCAACAATAGTTAATTTTACTTCGAAAAGTCCATTTGTTTGAAATGTATAAGTAGGATTTTGAATATTTGATGAAATGCCATCGCCAAAATCCCAGTGCCAACTAACTATGTCATCTACATTAGTTTCATCAATAAAGGTGAATTTATTTCTATTTCCGCCTTGTTTTTGAACATACTTAAACCGTGCCTGAAGTTTATGCATCTGATAAGGCATATATATTAAAAAATCAGCAATTAGTATATTATTAGCTCTTCCCATAAATCTGAAATGGACGGTAGTGTCAATGGTATTTCCGTAATAATCATTGGTATAAACTACAAAGGATCCTTTTTCGTCAGTTGTAGCAATAGTATCATAATAATACCCTTTGGGATTAGTTATAAGCGTTTTAAAATAATTGTGATTACCATCTTTTGAGGAATTTCCCACTATGGAAACCGTATATCCTTCTACCGGATTTCCGTACTCTTTATTAGTAACCTGCCCCGAAATAATTACATATTTTACCTCGTTTAATCCGTATGAAATATTTATACTGATCAATAATAAGAGTATTGATAATGTAACTTTATATATTTGTATTTTGGGTGTTGTTTTTATCATAATAATTTTTTAAAATTTACTTTATTGAATAAACCAAACCAACTCTAACGCTTATGGTTGATATTGAGGTTGATTTATATTCTGCATTATAAATACTTTTAAAATAATGACGGTATTGGGGTTCTACAGCAATTGATAATTTTTTATTTACATGATATTCAACACCCACGCCAAGCCATAACTGTATGTAATTTCCGGCACGTTGGGGTAAATTATTTTGCAAACTAATTATATCAGCATCTACTGCATCAGGTGTTGGGTTGTCGATGTGGCTGTAAACTTTAAAGTTAAACACAGGTCCTCCCACAAAATACCAACCAATTTTCGATCCCGCCTTATTAAAATAGTACCCAAACAGTGCAGGAATTTGTATGTATATATATTTATTTGTAACATCAGAAACAGAAACGTGGTGTATTGAATCCCAAACTTCAACTGATTTTGTATGATAAATAGGTGTAACAGTTCCTGAGGCAGTGTCAAATGTTACATCATACACATCGTTGTACGAACCAATGTAGTCGTTAGTTATAAAGTTTATTTTGGCAAAGCCTCTGTCGCTAACATATGAAACTCCGGCTCCAAAACGTAGAAACCAATTTTCACCTACAAAATACGTTGGCTCAACATTTAGTGAGTAAGTGTTAAGTATCTCAACTGAATCGAAATTAGATATTGACAATTCGGGCGATAAATAATAACCTATTTTCCAATGAGAGTTAACAGGATTGTATTTAACCTTCTCGCTCTCAGTATTTGAGTTTAGTAAATTATTCCTATTGTATTTGGGAGCTATACATTCGTAACCTTCATGGTAATTAACTGTAAATATTTGCTTTAGTTTAATAACGCTAAGTTTATTTAACAGGTTAACCTGTTTGGTGCTTTTATTATCAGATGAGCTTGATTCAGTTAAATTTACTTTAGATGAGTATTTATTTACCGGCTTTGATAGTACTATTTCATTCGTAGTTTTTTTCTCATTTGTAATCATCTGATGTTCGCGTATGGCTTGGATTGAAGACAGTTTGTCAGCAATAGTATTTTCAGTTAAAGTATGACTTTCATTTTTTGCTTTTGTAGAAGTTTCTTTTTTTGTACTTGGAATATAATTTTCATCAACAAATATTTTTTGCACCTTATTAGTACTAATAGAAGTGAATGATAAGGGATTAATCAAAAAATATGATGCTACCAATAACATTAAAACAAGTAGAATAGCAATTACAGTTTTTGTTTTAGTGTTTGAAAAACCAGATGATTGAGAGTTTAAATTTTGCTCAATATTTTTCCACACATGCTCGGGTGGCACAGGAGCATAGTCGTTAAACTTTCCCTTAAATATTTTGTCGATATGTTTATTACTATTAGTCAATATTTTCAGTTTCTTTTATTTCAGATAATTTTTTTTGAAGAGAACCTCTTGCTCTTGAGAGTTGTGATTTTGAGGTGTTTTCCGAAATATCAAGTAAATTACCTATTTCTTTATGAGTATATCCTTCAATAACATTTAAGTTAAATACTGTGCGGTATCCGGGTGGCAGCGTGCTTATCAGCTTCAGTAGTTCATCGGCAGACATTTTCTCAACAACGCTACTTGGTTCTTTAATTTTCCATTGTACTTTTTCTAATTCAACATTACCACCATTTCTAATTTTCTTTTTATAATAATTTATTGCAGTATTCACAATTGTCCTTCGCACCCATCCTTCCAGCGAACCTTCACCGCGAAAATCTTTAAGATGATTAAAGACTCTTATAAAACCATCCTGTAATATATCTTCAGCATCATCCCTGACAAAAGCAAAACGCAAGCAAATACCATACATCTTAGGTGCCAGTTGTTCATAAAACACTTTCTGTGCTTTTGAGTCATTTTCTTTCAGCCTTTTTATAAATGCGCTGTTTAATTCCATTAAAGGTTCAATTTACCTGCCAAACGTAATTTAAATAATTTCCGGCAAGATAATAAAATACCTTCAATTAAAAATATTGACATTTGGGATTAATAATTGGTTGCACAATTAACGTTTATAATCGAAAATAAAACGCCAATTTTGTTGAATTTGCATTTAACGCAATTTCAGCAAGTTACATAAATGTCAAATTAAACATTGCTGCTATTGATATTATACAAAATACTGATTATTAAATCATTATTTATTAATAACAATAATAAATGACCTGACAACCCATGTAATCAAATGGTATGTTATCAATATATTTACTTGCCGCAAATAAAAATTAAAAGTAATACAGGATTAGATTAAGACAAAACAGCTTTCCATGGAATCATCCCTACAATTATTATCAGGGCGGCTGTGTAATAAATTAGTATTGATTTATTTTTTTGATTTGCCTTGGTTTTCCTTTCTGATTTGTACAATCCTATTGCAACCAAACCCACAGCGATTAGCATCATTAGTGGATGTTCCAAACCGTAAAATCGAAATCCATCACTTTTAATAAATCCATTACTATAACTAACTAATTGACTTGTGAAAAGCAAAATAACTCCAAGTACAACCTGAATGTATATAAACCATTTCGTAAATTTAAATAATCTGACATAGCAAACCGATTTTTTGTCATCTTTTTTGATGTATGTTATCAAACTTAAAATTACTGATAAAAGCAGCATTGAGATTATCAGCCACATAAGTCCGGAATGTGAATGTTGAATAATATTGTACATATGAAATAATTTTTTGTTATTAATGGCTACAAAGATACAAAAAGAGCCATTTACCGCATAATTTTTATATGGCTGTAATATTTTCAACACTGCGGCTAATAAATTATTGAAAAACTGTTTACGGCAATTTATCTTTTAAACCTTTTTATTACTTTTACGATTTTTACAGCTATAGTCATTATATCAGTAAGATGCAAAAACAAAAAACAATACGCAACAAACTTATAGTCAGAGGTAGAATTATCCTATCTTTAATTCTGCTTATGATAATTGCAAGTCAGGTGGTTATTGGAATATTAAAAGAAACCTCATATGAGTTTTTTGTTGAATATAATGAAATGAACTCCATTCAGGAGTTAAAGCTCTCGCTGTATCAATTACTTCTTCAGACAAATAAATACACATTAGCAGACAACGCTAACGACCAATCGTTTTTTATGATTTTAGCCCAGCAGACAGAACAAAAACTATCTGACTGCGAACGCCTCCTATCAGACTCGCATGATAAAAAAATAATTACTGAATTTCCGAAGAGGTTAAATAAAATAATAAATCTTGCCAAAATATATTTTAATATCAAAGGCAAAAACAAGAAAGTTCACAAAGCTCACATATTAAAAAGTATGAACGAAGAGATTACAGATGGAATAAATCAAATTGACATATTGCTGATAGAAACAAAAATTGAATCTGTTCAATATAATGAAACTAATAGTACAGCATTTCTTCATAGTACAATTGCCATCCTGTTTTTGGGCATTGCTATTTTAATGATATTTGTGATTGGCGGTGTTAAGTTTATTAATAATCTTACGAAGCCAATACACGACTTTGTTGCAACAACAAAGCGAATAATTGGCGGTGAGAGGGGTATTAAAATCAAAATTGACACTCACGACGAATTTGGAATATTAGCAAACTCATTTAACCTAATGCTGGAATCACTAGAAAACACAACGGTATCAAAATCTTATTTAAATAACATACTCAATAATATGTTTGATTCACTAATAGTTACAGATGACAAATTACAAATTCGATCAACAAATCAGGCTGCTACAAATTTAATGGGTTACAAAGCTTCATGGTATGTTGGTAAGCCATTAACTGCCATCTTCGGCAAAAATAATATAACCTTTGATACGCATTTGGGAAAAGGAGAAATCATACAATCGTGTATGATACAAATTAAAAATTTAACCTACTTTATTAATAACACAGGAGAAAAAATACCGGCATTAATTTCATGCGCCGCTCTTAAAACCGATAATGGAGAAAGTGATGGATTAATTATTGTTGGTCATGATTTAACGATTAAAAAGAAGATAGAGAGGGAGCTTGAACGGAACAGAAAAAGAAGGCAAATTGATATAAATGAAGCGCAAGAAGAAGAGCGTATGCGCATTGCAATTGATTTGCATGATGGATTAGGGCAAATATTAACTGCCATTTCATATACTGCCGGGGAATTTCAAAATATTGGCATCTTATCAAATGATGAAAAAGAAAAGCTGATAAACAAAATAGAAGAACAGGTTGACAGGGCGATAAAGGAATCAAAAAGTATTGCTCAAAATCTTATCCCAATCGTTCTTAAGGATTTTGGATTAGTTGCCGCCATGAGAAATCTTATTGAAAGAGCTAACGAAACGTATAGCATAACCTTTAGCTTTGATACTTTTGATTACAACGAAAGAATAGATACAAAACTTGAAAAAACTCTTTACCGTATTTGTCAGGAATCACTAAATAACATCATAAAGCATTCAAAAGCAAAAACAGCAAATTATCAGTTATTCAGACAGGATAATATCATTGTTTTTGTTATTAGCGATGATGGAGATGGGTTTGATATTAGTTTGCTTAAAAAAAAGGCAACAAAAGGCATTGGACTTATGAGCATGCGCGAAAGGGTGCAGGCATTTGATGGAAATATGTATATCGATTCCCAAATAGGAATTGGTACTGAAATAATTATTGAAATACCTTGTGTAAAAAATTAATTATGGATATAATTAGGATACTTATTGCCGATGATCATCAACTAATATTGAATGGTATTAGTGATATGTTTAGATCAACTAAACAATATAAAATTGTTGCTAAGGCGGAAAACGGCAAAGACGCTGTTAAACAGGCTATTACAATAAAACCTGATTTAATTTTTATGGATATATCAATGCCGGTTATGAATGGAATAGAAGCAACAAAAATAATTGTCAATAAGCTTCCATCTGTAAAGATTTTGATTCTTACGCAGCATGAAGAAAAAGAATACGTAAGGCAAGCCTTAAAATCAGGTGCCAGCGGCTATCTGCTTAAAAATTCAAAAAAAGATAAATTTATCGAAGCTATTGAAACAGTATTAGCAGGTGGTTATTACCTTAGCCAACAAATATCGGAACAAATGATTAACGATGTTATTTCAAGCAAAACCAAAGATGAAACCGCACAAGAAGAAGTAACGTTAACTCGTAGAGAGAAAGAAATAATAAAAAAAATAGCGGATGAATTAAATAATCAGGAGATTGCCGACGAGCTGTTTATAAGCCTCAGAACCGTAGAAACCCATCGTAGAAATATAATGCAAAAGTTAAAACTTAAATCTGTAGTATCACTACTTAAGTACGCATCACAGCACGATATTATTGATTTTAAATAACACTTAGATTATGTGTAAATCCTAAGTTCACACTCACATTTGGGAACATCTTATTCAACACAATAGTTGTTAGCAACAAGGCAAAAACCTACCGCACATTTAAGCACTTTCGGTTTTTCTCCAACACACAAAGCCAACACAAAAAACCAAAAAAGCTTAAATTTTTGCCAACACACAAAATAAAACTGTACAACCTCATTAATTTGAAAA
>CAZGWS010000013.1:0-19869 GCA_964528805.1 uncultured Lentimicrobiaceae bacterium
ACATCAATTTATAATTACCAAAGCCTGCTTATAGTCCAAAAATCAATATCTTTGCGGTTTTTATTGTCAAGTATCACACTGGTGAAAACACTTTTTCGAAAATTCAATTCCATTAACTTTACTGCAAATCACACACGGTTAAACAGGTTGGTTCTAATACTCAGTTTAATAATAGGTGTGGTTAGTGGTCTTGCAGCTGTACTATTAAAAAATACAGTTTTTTTTACACACGATTTAATAACTCATGGTTTTGTTTTTGATGAGTCGAATTATCTTTATCTGGCATTTCCTTTTATTGGAATATCACTTTCAGTAATATTTGCAACTTATGTTATTAGAGACGACATTGGCCATGGTGTAAGCCGGATATTATATGCAATTTCGCGAAAACACGGGAGGATAAAATTTCACAATACGTACTCCTCAATGGTAGCAAGTACATTTACCGTTGCCTTTGGCGGCTCGGTAGGGCTTGAGGCACCAATCGTACTTACCGGAAGTGCTGTTGGATCATATCTTGGCAAAATTTTCCGGCTTAACCGCAAAACAACAATGATATTAATTGGGGCAGGTGCATCTGGTGCGATAGCAGCTATTTTTAAAGCTCCGATTGCTGCCGTTGTTTTTTCCCTGGAAGTATTGATGATTGATTTAACAATGGGAGCTCTAATACCCCTGTTAATTGCCTCAGCTACTGGTGCGTCTATTGCTTACCTGTTAATGGGAAGAGGTGTCCTCTTCTCTTTCGATCTTGTTGAAGGGTTTTACCTAAAGCACATCCCTTATTACATTGGCCTTGGACTTGTTACAGGTTTTGTTTCGCTATATTTTATGCGTACAACTATGTATATTGAGGGCAAATTAAAGAAAATAAAGCTAAAATCAATTAGGGTGCTTATTGGTGGTTTATCATTAGGATTACTAATTTTTATGATACCCTCATTATTTGGTGAAGGTTATGAATTTCTTGAATTACTCATCGAAAATAAAGTTGACGGGCTTGTTAACGAGCAAATATTTGGTTCATCATCAACAGAAATTCATTTACTAATTTTTTTAGGGATGATTTTGGTCTTTAAGGTGGTTGCAATGGCAGTAACCAATGGTAGTGGCGGTGTTGGGGGTATATTTGCACCATCACTTTTTATGGGTGGTGTACTTGGAGTTTTTTATGCCAAGATAGTTAATTTATTGCCTTTTGCTGCTGTTCCCGAAAAAAACATGGCGTTGGTTGGCATGGCAGGTGTAATGGCAGGCGTAATGCATGCACCGTTAACAGGCATTTTTCTTATTGCGGAATTTACCGGTGGGTACGAACTTTTTACACCATTAATAATTACTGCTACAATATCATATTTAACAATAATGTATTTTGAACCCCACTCAATTTACACAAAACATCTTGCCGCACGCGGACAATTATTTACGCATCACAAAGATAAATCAGTCCTACAAATGATGGATGTTAGCAGCCACTTGGAAACGAATTTTAAAACAATACACAAAGATAGTACTCTTGGCGAACTTGTTAAGGTAATTGCTCAGTCGGAAAGAAATATCATACCTGTTGTGGATGACGATAATGTATTTTATGGATTGGTGTTTGTAAACGACATACGAAATATTATTTTTAACCAAGATTTATACGATACAACATATGTCTCCAACCTAATGTTTATGCCAAACCCCATTGTGAGTCCTAATGAGTCGATGGAAGAAGTGGCTCAAAAATTTCAGGAGTCGGGTAACTATAATTTACCCGTAATAAAAGATGGTAAATATCTGGGGTTTGTATCTCGAGCACGTATTTTCTCAACTTACCGCAAACTACTGAAGGAATTCTCTGAGGAATAGTAATTTTTACATAGGCAATTGCCTGTTATGCTATGTACATACATAAAAGAGCATAAACTATGGTTTGCTGAAAAACGCATATAATATATATTGTCAATAAGATATAGTTATTATTCTTGTTAAAAGTGCAATGATTTTCTATTGAACTTTATAAAAGGCTTACATTTATCCATATCAAAATTTAATATTTTTGGCTGTACGGAAGCATATCATTTTTGAAACTTGTTCATCTTGAAGTATTTCTATACATCTATAATTCACAAGCTCCAAATCTAACGCACTTCCGAACTTTTCAGTAAACTTTAACTAAGTGTACATTATTTTTGAGATTGACAATATATCTAAAAAAAAGACGCAAAGTAATAATCAAAAAAAGCCATCCTTTGTTACAAGAATGGCTTTAGTATCACATTGAATAATAGATTTTTACATCATGCCCGGCATACCACCGCCCATAGGAGGCATTGGAGGCATTGGAGCAGCATTTTCATCTTTATGTTCCGAAAGTACACACTCCGTTGTTAGCATCATCCCTGATATGGATGCAGCATTCTCAAGAGCTATACGAGTTACCTTAGTAGGATCAACAACTCCGGCTGCGATAAGATCTTCATATACTTCGGTTCTGGCGTTAAAGCCATAAGCACCTTTTCCTTCTTTTACTTTGTTGGCTACAACTGAACCTTCGAGACCGGCATTTTCAACAATTTGACGAAGAGGTTCTTCGACAGCTCTTTTCACAATGGCGATTCCTGTATTTTCATCTTCGTTATCACCTTTAAGTTTTTCAAGCACAGGTATTGTGCGCATAAAGGCTACGCCACCTCCAGGAATAATTCCTTCTTCAATAGCTGCGCGAGTGGCAGCTAAAGCATCATCAAAACGATCTTTCTTTTCTTTCATCTCAACTTCGCTGGCAGCACCAACATAAATTACGGCTACGCCACCAGCCAACTTAGCTAAGCGTTCTTGTAATTTTTCTTTGTCATAATCAGACGTAGTAGTTTCTATTTGTGCTCTAATCTGAGCAACACGAGCATCAATATTTGTTTTATCCCCTTTGCCGCTAACAATTGTTGTGTTGTCTTTGTTAATTGCAATTTTTTCGGCATTACCCAGCATTTCAAGTGTAGCATCCTCAAGTTTATAGCCTTTCTCTTCCGAGATAACAATTCCGCCTGTAAGTATTGCAATGTCTTCCAACATTTCTTTTCTTCTATCGCCAAAACCGGGAGACTTAACAGCAGCTACTTTTAACGATCCGCGCAAACGGTTCACAACTAAAGTAGTAAGAGCTTCACTCTCAACATCTTCAGCTATAATAATAAGAGCTTTGCCTGTTTGAGCTGCCTTTTCAAGAATAGGAAGCAGGTCTTTCATTATCGAAATCTTCTTATCATAAATAAGGATAAGCGGACTTTCGTAAACGGTTTCCATTTTTTCAGTGTTTGTAACAAAATATGGTGAAATGTAACCACGGTCAAACTGCATTCCTTCAACAACATCAACGTAAGTATCAATACCTTTTGCTTCTTCAATGGTAATAACACCTTCTTTTTTAACTTTGCTCATGGCTTCGGCAATAAGTTTGCCAATAGCATGATCGTTATTTGCCGAAACAGATGCAATCTGTTCTATTTTTTCGTTGCTGTCGTTAACCATCTCTGTTTGCTTTTTTAGAGATTCAATAACAGTTTGAACAGCTTTATCAATACCTCGTTTTAAATCCATTGGATTAGCACCCGCTGTTACATTTTTTAACCCTGTTGAGTAAATGCTTTGCGCAAGAATGGTAGCAGTTGTAGTGCCATCACCTGCTAAATCGTTTGTTTTTGATGCAACTTCTCTAACCATCTGTGCACCCATATTTTCTACAGTATCAGATAATTCAATTTCTTTCGCCACAGTAACACCATCTTTTGTTACTTGCGGAGATCCAAACGATTTGTCGATTAAAACGTTTCTTCCTTTTGGTCCTAAGGTAACTCTAACAGCATCTGCTAATGCGTCAATACCTTTTTTAATTCCACTTCTGGCATCATTGCCAAATAATATGTCCTTTGCCATTTTCTTATTTTTATATTAATTTAAAAGATTGTTTGTTAAATTACTGCAAGAATATCTGTCTCACTCATTATAATGTAATTAGCTTTGTTTATTTCAATTTCGGTACCGGCATATTTGCCATACAACACTTTGTCTCCAACTTTAACCGTTACTTTATTATCGCTGTTTTCTGTGTTGTCAGGTATAGCAATAACGGTTCCATGACTTGGTTTTTCCTGTGATGCATTCGGAATAATTATACCTGATACGGTTTTTTCTTCAACCTTTACAGGTTCTATTACCACCCTGTCGCCTAATGGTTTTATATTTATGTTTCCCATTTGTATATATTTAATATTAATATTCGACTTGTCTTTTGTCATAATCCATGCCAAACTTGCTTAGGAAACAAAAAATATATATTGTATGTGTAGTCTTAATGTGAGCTTAGGCAGCTTTATAAATTAAACTCTTGACTGTAAAGACAAAACAAGCCTGCATAGTAATGATCACAACCTGTTACATGGTAAGATTGTAGTTTTCTATGTAGCAAAAAAAATGTCAGAATGCATCTTTCTGTTTATTACAGATATGACATTCTGACATTTTATGTATGAAAAGTAATTAACTTTACTCTCCTCGTACGTCTTCCTTTGGTGGTGGAGCTTGAAAATCAATTGGAGCTGCCGTATTAATATCGTCAACTTTATCCATGATTTCTGATTTTTGAACACCAGTTACTCCAAAATCTTTTGGGATAACCATTGTTGCCGTTAAACTTAAAAACAATAAAGCTATTGCTAAGCCCCATGATGCTTTTTCAAGAAAATCGTTAGTTTGCCTAACACCCATAAATTGAGAGCTGGCTCCGCTAAAATTAGCAGCAAGACCCCCGCCCTTTGGATTTTGAACTAATACTATTAAGCCTAACAATACACTAACTGCTAATATTAGTACAGAAATAAATATATACATTGTTTTAATATTTAAGATTCAAGTTCTTTTTCAGCCTTTTTAATAAGAGCTGCAAAGTAACTACTTTTTTCTGGAAATTTCAAGCTTAATTTTTGATAAATTTTTATTGCTTTATGAAGATACCCCTGATCGTAGAAAATACCGGCAAGTGTTTCACTTACAATATTTTCGTTGTCAACAATACTTTCGCGTGCTTTTTCAACGGGATTGTAGAAAGATGCCTTGGGGCGACTTATTGAAGGCTCATTTTTTATAAACTCGTTAATAATATCGGTTTTCGACTTGTGCGTTTTTACATTTTTTCTTGCTGTTGATCTTTTTTTATTCTCAAGCTCATTTTCAAGTTCTTTAATATGCCTTTCTAATATGCTTTTAACTTCGGCAATTGCTTTGGCATCATCCACAGGGATTTGGTCAGAGCTATCGGTCTGAGGAGTATCATTATTAGCAGTCTTCTTTTCTGCACTTGTATCGTCAGCACCTATATTTTTTTTATTATCGGGTTCTGCATGCACCGTCGTCTCTTGATTCGAAACAATATTTTTGACATTTACTACGCTTAAATTTTCTATATATTTTCTTAACAGTCCGCGATTACTCACATAGCCTGCTGTGGTTCTGAGCTCGGCATCATACCTTACATCTTTTTCTTTAAATAAATTAAGTGTTAGTAATATGTGCGACGATTGGCAATAGGGAAATTCCTTTATCAGCTCATTAAGACTGATAATAGATTCGGAATTTAATTTTCCGGTATCTTGTAAATATCCTGTAAACTCATCTTTATTCATATGCTCACTACCAATTTATTACTGCTTTATCGAAAATATCTTGTGCTATTGCTGTACTAAGTTGCTCAATTAAATCTGCTTTTATACTATTTAAATCTGCTGTTGATGAATAGTCATAAAATTGCTTAAATTTAGTTTCAAAATTTTTATCAGGTTCATATTTGTCTGTAAATCTGGCATTTACAACTATTGTTAGCCTGTTTTGTGCTGCTGTTTGATCGGCCTGAATGGCGACAGGTGTTATTGCATATCCTATTATTTCTCCTTCTACGGCAAGGTCGCCGTTACGATCAACCATAGTAAGATTAGTTTGACTTGTAAATTTATCTCGAAGAATATTTGTAAAAACCGGACTTAGTGTTGGTTCAATTAGCAACGATTTATTTTGGAAATATTGAACGGAAATTGTTTTAGCCTCGGGTGGAATGGAAGCACCTGTAAATGAATACACGCCACAGGAAGTTAGCATTATACTCAAAAAAGTAAGATATACAATTTGAATTATATGGTTTCTATATTTGGTCATTTTTTATTACTGATGCTGCCGTTGTTAGTATTACACCTATTAGCTTTAGAAGTTATTTTATATTATACTCTTTAATTTTTCTGTACAAAGTTCGCTCGGAAATTCCCAATTCGTTGGCGGCATTTTTGCGTTTACCGCGATGTTTTTCTAAAGCTGTTTTAATCATTTCACATTCTTTATCCTGTAAAGATAAAGATTCTTCAATTACTTCGGAGTGATCAAAATCCTCATTTCCGGTATTTGCATGTAATTCAGCATCATTTACAGGTGTAGTAATTTTAACCTTATTGCCAGAAGTTGGCTTGGTTATTAACAAGTCTGTTCCAAAATCTTTTACAAGTAAAGCTTTAGTATGTTCAATATCAGTTGTTTCACCTTTGTTATCAACAATGTCGAGAACTATTTTTTTTAACTCACTCATGTCTTTCTTCATGTCAAAAAGCACCTTGTAAAGCAATTCTCTTTCCGTAAATTTATCTTCTTTCTTACTATAAAGTATTGGCAAGTCGGTTGGCGACTCCGAAGGTAAGTAACTTTTTAAAGTATCTGAATCAATTAATTTATCTTTTTCGATAATTGAAATTTGTTCAGTAATATTTTTTAACTGTCGGATGTTTCCGGGCCACGAGAAATTTGTTAATGTATGTATGGCGTCGTCAGTCAGCCTCAAAGGAGGCATGCGGTATTTTTCGGCAATATCTACTGAAAATTTTCTAAATATAAGATGAATATCGTCTTTTCTATCACATAGCGGTGGAATAAAAATAGGGATTGTATTAAGTCGATAAAATAAATCCTGACGGAATTTCCCTTCCAGTATTATTTTCGGCAATGCCACATTACTTGCGGCAACAACTCTTACATTTGTTTTAATAACTTTTGACGAGCCTACTTTAAAGAATTCGCCTGTTTCAAGTACCCTAAGTAACCTAACTTGTGTTGAAAGTGGTAACTCAGCTACCTCATCTAAAAAAATAGTTCCACCGTCAGCTACTTCAAAATAGCCTTTTCGGGCTTCGTGCGCTCCTGTAAACGATCCTTTTTCATGACCAAATAGTTCCGAATCAATTGTGCCCTCGGGGATGGCACCACAGTTAACAGCAATATAATGCCCGTGCTTACGCAAACCCGATTGGTGTATTATTTTTGGGAACACTTCTTTACCGGTTCCACTTTCTCCGGTTATAAGTACGGTAAGATCGGTAGGTGCAACCTGAATTGCAACATCAATTGCACGGTTAAGTAACGGTGAGTTCCCTATTATTCCAAAACGTTGTTTAATTGATTGTAATTCCATTAGATAATTTGAAAATATTTCATAAAATTAATCATATTTTTAAAAATTCCGTAAAAAATTATAATATGTTTCTATAATGCAGAATTGAAAGTACAATTAATTTCAATTATTTTGTATTGTTACAGCGTCAAAATTACTGTTTTAGTGTTCTATTCTCCTTTTATTTTATCTTAATTGTGCACCTACTTGTTGCTCAATAGATTTTCTAATCTTATTCATAGTTTTGTCAATTACCTTATCGGTTAACGTTTTATTTTCGTCTTGAAGTATAAACGACATGGCGTATGATTTTTTACCTTCAGCTACATTTTTCCCTTTATAGATATCAAACAAATCAACACTTTTTAGTAATTTACGTTCGGTCTTTATAGCAATATCCCTAAGTTCGCTAAAGCGCACACCATTATCGATTATTAGTGATAAATCGCGCCTAACAGATGGAAATTTAGAGACTTGTTTATACTGAATATCAGCAGATGAATAATATTTTTCTAATCTTGACCAATTAATGTCTGCACAATAAACATCCTGTCCAATATCAAATCTGTTACGTAACTTACTGCTAATCTGAGATATTTCGCACATTAATTTATTGTTAAAGTAATATTGCAATGAGTAGGTATATGAATCAGATTTAGATTCACTTACTGAAAGTTTATTTGCACTTAATCCGAGTTTTGAGAATATACTATTTATAATCCCCGAAAGGAAATAAAAATCAATATCTGCCTTAGCTGTATCCCATGTATTTCTATTTACCTTGCCTGTAACAATAATCATAAGTTGTTTAGCTTCTACATAGTTACTTGTTTCATTAGATTCCGGAGGTTTATTACCTAATTTATAAGTTTTACCAAACTCAAATAAGCTAAGGTTAGGTGATTTTCTGTTTATATTGTACGAAACAGTTTCAAGTCCCCCAAATAAAAGGCTTTGACGAAGAATATTCAGATCTTTACTTAACGGATTTAACAGATTTACATTATTATCACCATCAAAATCTTTATTATCATCAATATATTGAGATTTTGTTAATGAATTATTTATTATCTCAAACAGCCCCTGTCCAACAAGATAATCTGATATAGAGTTTTGTAATTTCTCCAAATCAGGTTTTGGTCGTGAGCTTATCGAAGAATTTAGTTTCCCCGAAATATCAATATTATTATACCCATAAATTCGTAGTATCTCTTCAATTACATCAACCTCACGAGTAACATCAACCTTAAATGTTGGTATTAAAAGCTTTAGTTCATTTTCATTATCTTCTACTGTTTCAATCTCTAAATCAGCAAGTATTGTTTTAATAACATCTTTATCAATAGATTTTCCAATTAGTCTGTCAACACGATTGATATTAACATCAACAAACCACGGTTTGATAGGATTTATGTACACATCTTTTATTTCTGATGAAACAGTACCTCCGGCAATTTCTGTAATGAGTAAAGCGGCTCGTTTAAGTGCATAAACGGTAATATTTGGATCGGCACCTCTTTCAAACCTAAATGATGCATCGGTTTGTAGTGCGTGCCTTTTTGATGTTTTACGAATATGAACAGAGTCGAAGTATGCACTTTCGATAAAGATGTTAGCAGTATTATCATCTACGCCATAATCAGTACCACCAAATACGCCGGCAATACACATCTCTTCGTCTTTGTTACAAATCATAAGGTCGTTGGCGTCTAACTTTCTTTCTATGCCGTCGAGTGTTGTAAAAAGCTGTCCGTGTTTAGGTTTACGAACAATAATCTTGTTGCCTTTAATTTTATCAGCATCAAAAGCATGAAGAGGCTGCCCGGTTTCATGAAGCACATAATTAGTTATGTCAACAATATTATTTATTGGTCTGATACCAATTGAGTTAAGGTTAATCTTCAACCAATCAGGTGATTCCCCAACTTTGATTCCGGAAATGCTAACGCCTGTATATCTTTGGCAGGCTTCATCATCATTAATAGCAACGTCAATATTCAAATTTGTGTTATCAACGGTAAAATTAGCTACAGATGGCAAACTAAGTGAATATTTACGTGTATTATAAAACTGATTAAGACCTGCAACTAAATCGCGGGCAGTACCAATATGTGAAGTTGCATCACTTCGGTTTGGTGTTAAACCTATTTCAAAAATATAATCATTTTCTACATTAAAATAATCAGCAGCTTTACTTCCAACTAATACATTATCAGGCAATACCATTATACCATCGTGCGAGTTACCGAGTCCGAGTTCGTCTTCCGCACATATCATACCTTCCGAAACTTCACCTCTTATTTTTGCCTTTTTAATTTTAAAAGCATTATCACCATCATATAATGTAGTTCCTACTGTAGCAACAACTACTTTTTGTCCGGCGGCAACATTGGGGGCACCACAAACTATGTGAAGCAAGTTTTTACTACCAACATTTACAGTTGTAATACTTAGTTTATCAGCGTTTGAATGTGGTATGCAAGTAACTACTTCGCCAACCACAATCCCTTCTAAACCACCCATTACCGATTGGTATTTTTCCATTCCTTCAACCTCAAGACCAATATCGGTAAGCACCATCGAGAGGATCTCGGGTGTAACATCAATGTCAATATATTTTTTAAGCCAATTATACGAAATTTTCATTTTAAAGCGATATTTTCTAATAGCCTGCAAAAGTAATGATAATTAAATAATAAGTAAATTTTATTTTTTATGAGAGTGTCAACTCTAACAGCTCCAAACTCGGGCGCATTTGTAATACGTTCGCCAGAGTTGTTGGAGTTGTTGGAAATTGATATGATTAAGTAAGTAGAATTAAGCAAACATTACTAATGGTAAGCAATATGGCGGCAGTGGTATTATGATTATGTCACACATTGCAAATGCGCACCAGTAAGAGTTTAATTTCCTTTGTTACAGCGAGTAGGGTTCTTAGAGTACTATCAATAATGACGAACTATTTAGCTTTGTAAAAGATGTTTGCGGATTTAAGAATTATTGGTAAGTTTCGTGTTTTCATCCGTTATTTTTACATATATTTGCTCTTTAGGGTTAAAGCTATCCCCTCAAAAGGGGAAGATTTAGTTCAACAACAGTAATATCCAAATAAGGGTTCTATCAGTAATTTGAAAGTGAATGCAAATAATAAAAACTAAATATAAAAAACCATGGTACTACGAAATGGGCATAGTCGTAACGACAGTATGAAAAAACTAATATTTACACTTTTTTCAATATTTTTTGTGCTTATTTTTTGGCAAGCAGGTGCACAAAATTATTATAACAGTACCTTTAATTTAGGTTATTACGATAACCCGACGGCATTTGTTGCCGATTCAGTGGAAAACGTTTACTCTTGCGGTTGGTATAAAGATGAGAACAATCAAACCAAAAAAGGTTTTGTTATAAAAACAGATAATAATGGAGAAGAGCTTTGGCGAGTAACAATGGACGTGCTTTCGGAATTTTACGCATTGTGTATCACACACACCGGCAGCGTTGCCGTAGCAGGCAGCAGAAATAACCGTTGTTTCATGACAGCACTTAACGTAGATACCGGAGAAGAACTTTGGCAATATGAAGAAGAAGGTTCAGATGATTACTGGTTTGCCACAGTTCAGGAGGTACTTGACAGTAACGAATATAAGTTGCATACTGTAAAAACAAAATCCGGACCCCACCGAATATGGTATTATTTGTTAGACCCGGAAACAGGAAACTATTTGGGAGGGTACAAAGATGACATAAACACTATTCTTGGAACAACATACACCTCTGCTTTGATTACACCGGAATTAGTTTGGACCGCCGGCGATTTGGACAGTTATGACGGTTTAGTAGTTGGAGAAAGTTTTGGACAATGGAGTGGTTTTTATTGGTATTTCTCAGCAGAACATATTGCCGGAGTTCAAAAGTTCTCGGAAAACAGAGGATGTGTTGTAGATTATTTTCCTTGGGGTAGCGAAGAGTGGTTACAGGTATTAACAATGGAATATAATGTTTCCAGTGTTTATGGTAATGCTTTTGAAATTGAACATGATAAATTTATTGTTTCAGGGTCGGGTATAATAGAAAATGATAAAATACTGGTAACAGGTGCTATAGAAAGACAGCTTGCGTTGTGGTTTATTAACCATGAATTAACTTTTATGGAAGAAAAAATTATCCCGACTGAAAACCCGAGAACAGGAATAGATGTGATAGGTTTGCCTTCAAAAGACATGTTGGTGATGGGTAGGGAAGATACGGAATATGGCAGCGACTTATTTTTGATGAAGCTTAATTACTTCGGTTTAGTTTCTACGCAAGAGAATGTCAAGCCTTGCAAGATAATGGTATATCCTAATCCCGCTACAGATAAAATTCGGATAAAAAATAACGGTAACGATTTTAAGAACGCCAAAGCTGTTATTTTAAACAGTATGGGTAAAATCATAAAAACGTTTACAAATATTAATGAACCCGTGTCGGTTCAAAATTTATCTTCAGGCTTATATGTAATTCTTATAACAGATGAAAATAATGTAGTGTACCGGGGGAAATTTATAAAGTAGTCGTATGAAAATAAAGTAATTAAAAGTTGACTTAATGACGGTAAACAGCTTTTTGTCAATTCATTAAATTAGAATTTAAACACCTTCGATTAAATTAATTTTGCAACCTTATGAAAAATCAGACATACAAACTATTAATATTAATCTTTGTTTTTGTTTCTGAGCAGGCAATTTCACAAAATTATTATAACAGTACCTTTGATTTTGGTTATTACGATAACCCGACGGCATTTGTTACGGATGCAGTAGAAAGCATTTATACTTGTGGTTGGTATGAAGATGAGAACAATCAAAACAAAAAAGGTTTTGTTATAAAAACAGATAATAACGGAGAAGAGCTTTGGCGAGTAACAATGGATGAGCCTTCGGAGTTTTACGCATTGTGTATCATCCATACGGGCAGCATAGCCGTAGCAGGCAGCAGAAATAACCATTGTTTCATGACAGCATTTAACATAGATAACGGAGAAGAACTTTGGCAATATGAAGAAGAAGGCTCTGATGATAACTGGTTTGCCACGGTTAATGAGGTAATAGACAGTAACGAGTATAAGTTGCATACTGTAAAAACAAAATTAGGATATCATCATATGTGGTATTATTTATTAAATCCCGTAACAGGCAGCTATTTGGGAGAGTACAAGGATGCTGTAAATACTATTTACGGTTTAACATACGCTTCCGCATTGATGACGCCTCAAATAGTATGGACTTCCGGAGATGCAAACGGTGGTAACGGACGTATCTTTAGTAAAAATTATGAATCGGGAGATTATTTTCAGTGGCATAATTTCATGGCAGAACATATCGCCGGAGTTCAAAAATATTCTGAAAACAGAGGTTGTGTTGTAGATTATAATAGGTGGAGCGTCAACGGAAAATATTATTTAGATGTACTAACCATGAAGTTTGATATTTCCGAGATTTACGGTAATAGTTTTATGATACCTCATGCTGAGTTCACCATAACAGGTTCAGGTATAATTAAAAATGATAAAATATTAGTAACAGGTACTATATCTCAACAACTTGCTTTATGGTTTGTTGATTATGATCTAACTAACGTAAAAGAAAAAATTATATCAACCGAGAATCAGCGATCCGGTATTGATATTTTAGGTTTACCCTCTACGGATATGATTTTAATGGGAACAGAGGAAGATCCTATCAATAATGGCACAAATCTGTTTTTAATGAAATTGAACCGTAACGGATTAGTATCAACTGATGAAAATGTAATATCGGCAGAAATAAATCTCTATCCTAATCCTGCAACAAATAAAATTACAATTAAAAGTAATAGCCATGAATTGCATAACGCTAACGCCATTATTTTAAATAGCATGGGCGAAACTGTAAAAATAGTTCCCAATATCAATAAACCGGTTACAATAATTAACCTACCGAAAGGTCTTTACATTGTCCTGATATTAAATAAAAATAAAATTTTGTTCGATCAAAAATTTATTAAAATTTAAAAGCTCAATTTGTGGCTGATTCCCAATCTGTCTGCTTATTATAAATTGATAGTAAAATTTCTTAAAATCGGTTGCAATTCTTATGATTAGCACTCAATAAGCACTATGTTTATAAAATTAATAGCATTGTTGCGACTAATACTGTTTTTACATATTTAACTTGTTAGATGTAGCAATTATGTTAATTATACTGTTACGATACAACTAATTAGTAATTAATATTACTTTTGCACAAAGTATAAATCAAATAATTAATTAAAACTTATCGCAATGAAGAAATCATTACTCATTTTATCAGCATTATTTTTGGGCACAGGACTGTTTGCTCAGGAGTGCTCAGATTTATTTTTCTCGGAATATGTAGAAGGTTCCGGAAACAACAAAGCCTTAGAAATTTACAATCCTACTGATGGTGCAATCGATCTAAGTACCTATGTTATAAGCCGTTATTCAAATGGCAGCCCTGTTTATAGCGATCAGCTAACCCTATCAGGAACAATACAGGCAAAAGGCGTTGTTGTTGTAACTAACGGGCAAACAGATTCTGTTTGGGTTTCCGGTGGTGGATATTGGTCGTTACCAATTGACCCTGCTTTATATGATAAAGGCGGACTTCATGGTAGTGGTATTTACCCAACACCTATGTATTTTAATGGCAATGATGCACTCACACTTGAGAAAGTAACCGGTGAAATTGTAGATATTTTTGGAAAAACAGGAACAGATCCCGGCAGTAGCGGGTGGAATGATATACCTCCAACATATTTTGCCGGTAACGAATGGTGGACATCGTGGACAAAAGACCATACATTAATTAGAAAAAGTACTGTTAAAAATGGTGTTAAAGAAAACCCTGTTACCTTTATGGTAAATGTTGAATGGGATTCGATAGCAAAAAATTACTTTGATAGCCTTGGATATCATAAGTGCGACTGTGGTACTTTAGGAATTAACCAAAATAATCTACAGCATTCAATTGTTATGTATCCTAATCCATCAACTACACACAATGTATCGTTATCAGCATCTGCAAAAATGATAGCTGTTACTCTTGTAAACGAACTTGGTCAGACTGTTTATTCGCAAGAATTTGGAGCCGGACAAAAATTTATATCAGTTAATGGTGATTTCTTAACTAACGGAATGTACATCGTTACAGTTACGTTTACCGACAATTCGGTTTATATTGACAAGTTAATTGTTAAATAATAGTTACTTTACAAACTGCCTGCCTAATATATAGCTTAACCAAGCTGTTGTTATGTAGGCAGTTTTTTTCACCTCAATAAATTCCGGTATTATGAAATTACGTATAAAGGCAATATTCATTGTCCTCGTTAGTCTGTACTCTCTCAATTTTTACGGACAAGGATCGGTTGAAGGCATTGTAACTGACGATGCTACCGGTGAATCCTTAATTGGTGTTAACATTGTTTACGCACCCGGCAAAGGCGTTGTAAGTGATATGAACGGTTATTATAGTATAAATCTTAAAGATGGAGACTATACTTTAACTATTTCATATGTAGGTTATGTTACACAAACAAAAAATGTTAATATAGTAAAAAACAAGAATGTTAATCTTGACATTCAGTTAACTACAGTTACACTTGGTGAAGTGGAAGTGGTTGGCGACTTGGCTCGCTCACGCGAAACTCCTGTAGCTTTTAGCCAAATCAGCCCTGTGCAGATTGAAGAAAAGCTGGCATCGCAAGACATTCCAATGATACTTAACTCTACACCGGGTGTTTATGCAACACAGCAAGGTGGTGGCGACGGTGATGCACGAATAAATATCAGAGGCTTTAGCCAGCGTAATGTAGCCGTGATGATTGACGGGCTGCCTGTTAACGATATGGAAAATGGCTGGGTTTATTGGTCTAATTGGTTCGGCTTGGATGCTGTTACACAAACAATTCAAGTACAGCGCGGCTTAGGGGCATCAAAACTTGCCCTACCGTCAGTTGGGGGTACTATGAACATTATTACTGCCGGTATTTCGCAGAAACGTAAAATCAAAATTAAGCAAGAAGTTGGCAGCGATGGTTACCTTCGGTCATCAATTGGCTTCACAAGCGGACAACTAAAAGGTGGCTGGGGTGTTACAGCTGCAGGTTCATATAAACATGGAAATGGGTGGGTTGACAGGACTTTTACCGAAGGTTGGTTTTATTATGTAAAAATTGATAAAAAATTTGGTAAGAGTATAATTAGCTTTACAGCAATGGGTGCCCCACAGGAACATGGGCAACGTAGATATACAAAACCAATTGCTACATACGACAGCACCTATGCTCGCGAGCAGGGCGTAACTGAGACCCCCTCAGAATATTTTGCATCAAACTACATCGACCCTACAAAAATGGTTAATAAAGGATTAAGATATAACTCCGATTGGGGGAAATATACTAATACAGCGGGTACCGAGATAATATTAAACGATAAAAAAAACTATTATTATAAACCCCTATATACAATAAGACATTTTTGGGCTGCTAGCGATAAGTTTTATTTGTCGAATATTGCATATTTATCGTTGGGTAATGGAGGTGGCACATCACTTAAAAAATCAGTTCAGCCACGATATATTACTGATGCCGGGCAGATAAATTTGCAAGATTATTACGATATAAATATTGCCAATTTCGATCCGGCTTATCCTAACGAGCCTAAATCGTACCAGTATATGCGAAGTAATATTAATAATCACAACTGGGTAGGATTGTTATCAACATTTAATTACAAAATTAATGATGAGTTTACACTGTCGGGAGGTATTGACTTAAGACGATACGTAGGCACACACTACGAAGAAGTTTATAATTTACTTGGCGGCACCTATACATTGGATTCGCGTAATGCAAATCGAGACCCAAATACGCAATTGCGTAAAAGTGATAAAATTAATTACCATAATGATGCTATTGTTAAGTGGGCAGGCTTATTTACACAGCTTGAATACAAAAAAGGTAACTTCTCAACATTTATAAACTTAACAGGAGCATATACCGGTTACAAGAAGATTGACTATTTTGCTGCTCGTACATTAAAAGTTGGTGATACCGTTCTAAGCATTGGCTATGGTCAGGAAATTAATTATAAAGGACAAGTGTATAACGATCAGTCACCCGGGTTAGACTGGGATCAATCTGATTGGAAGTGGATATCCGGATATACCTTTAAAAGTGGTGTAAATTATAATATGAGTGAAAAATCAAATGTGTTTATTAATTTAGGATACTTGTCTAAAGCTCCTATTTTTAATAACGTATATGAAAAATACTCAGTTGCATTACTGCATGAAATTAAAAATGAATTTATAAAAGCTGCCGAAATAGGGTACTCATTCAATAGCCGATATTTCACACTAAACTCAAATGCGTATTATACAGTATGGAAAAACAAACCCGGAAAGCCAGTTTCTTATCCAATTAGTGATGACGAAACAGGTTATGGAAATATTCAAGGTATGGATGCTCTTCATATGGGTATTGAGCTTGATTTTTCATATCGTATATTAGATAACCTGAAGTTTAAGGGGCTGGCGTCAATAGGGGATTGGAAATGGACTTCTGCTGATTCGGTTAAACTGTATAACGATAATAATGAATTGGTTCAAACAGAATATTTTGATGCAAAAGGTGTTCATGTGGGCGATGCTGCACAAACACAGTTTGGTGCCAGCATCCGCTACGAACCCATCAAAAACATCTACATAAGTGGTAACATTACTTATTTTGACAGATATTATGCTGAGTTTAACCCATTTGATTTAAATCCGAAAAAGTTCCCCGAATCTTTTGATGAAAATGGAAATCCAGTTGATGCATGGCGCACGCCATCTTACAAACTTATCGACTTCCATGCCGGTTACGCATTGTACTACAAGAAGTTGCGATTTGATTTAAGAGGAAGTGTACTCAATGCATTTAACGAACTTTATATCTCTGATGCTCGCGATAACGATTCATATTCAACAACAACACATAGCCACGATGCAATGTCGGCAGGGGTATTTTTTGGAATGGGTCGCCGATTTAATATTTCGTTATCAATAACATTTTAATTAATGAGTAAATCAATTAATCTTACTTCATTGTAATTTATAACGCAACTAACTAAGCTTAGTTGCTATCATAAACATATAACAATTAATAAATCAGGAATATTAAAGCTTAATAAATATAGGGGCAATATTTTTGATATAATATTTTAAAACCATGAAATTTACATTATTATTAGCAATTCTGGCAATAACATTAAATGTTAACAGCCAACAAACAGGGTACTACAATGGTATCGACGGAAAAAGCGGAGATGAACTTAAAACAGCTTTACATAATATTATTAAAGGACACATCCCTTACTCTTATTTTTCCACAAAATATATTTTTAATCTTTCTGACGCCGATCCGGAGAATCCAAATAACGTAATACAAGTTTATTCCGGTTTTTCGCATGCTAACAACGATTATGGTACTAGTGGCTTACAAATAAACCGTGAGCATGTTTGGGCAAAATCACATGGCGGATTTGCTAATTGGATGCCTATGTATAGCGACGCTCATAATTTAAAACCCGCTGCTGCAGTTGTAAATCAGAATAGAAGTAATTTGGATTTTGCTAATGGAGGAATACAAAATCCAGTTGCAACAGGCTGTTATGCAACCGATTCGAGCTGGGAGGCACGTGATGAAGTAAAAGGTGACGTAGCTCGTATAATATTTTATATGGCTACACGATACGAAGGTGAAAATGGTGAAATTGACCTAACTGTTGTTGACCATGTAGATTCGTACCCTCTTCCTGAGATGGGCAAATTATCAACCCTGCTGCAATGGAATATTCAAGATCCACCGGATGAATTTGAAAGAAATAGAAATAATGTTATTTTTTCTTTTCAGCATAACAGGAACCCATTTATCGACAACCCTGAACTTGTACAGCTAATATGGGGCGGTGCTACTGCTAATCCAATTAGTATTGATATATCGCAATCACTTGCCGTAGTGTTTCCGGGTGATGAGGTTCAGATAGATGCTACTATTACTAGTGAACAAGGTTCTATTTCATCAGCAAAATTATGGTGGGGAAACAATTACGATTCGTTAACCAATCAAATAGATATGGTAGCAACCGGTGATACGTTTACAGCAAATTTACCAACTCAGGTTGGTGGCAAAACCATGTATTACAACATTGTGGCTAATGATGGTACTAACGAAAAAACATCAATAGAATATAATTATTATACCCAAAAAGTATATACGGGAAGTGTTGTTTCGATATATGATATTCAAGGTCAACAAGCTTCTTCACCATACGAAAACCAAGTTGTTACTACAACAGGTATTGTTACTTCAAATTTGGGACTGAGTTATTTTATCCAAAATGGTGATGGACTTTGGAACGGTCTGTTTATTTATGATGCCGGCAGAAATGTAAGTGTTGGCGATAGCGTTGTTATAACCGGTAAAATTGTTGAGTACTACGGTCTTACAGAGATGAAAAACATAACCGATTTTTATTACGTATCGTCAAATCATCAGCTTCCTAACTATGCAGAGATTGCAACAGGAGCGATGGAAGAAGGTTACGAAGGAATACTTGTGAAAATCAATAATGCATCTTGCACGAACGCAAATTATCAAGGCAATTATGGTATGTGGACTGTTGATGATGGTAGTGGCGAATTAGAAATTAGAAATACTGCCGTTTTTGAATATAACCCAACCGAAGGCTCGTCGTATGATGTTAAAGGTCCGGTAAACTGGGATTATGGCGAGTGGAAAATTGAAATCACAAGTGGAAATGATGTGCAGGAATCGCAGGACACAAACGGTCCTACAATTGTTACCGCAGAACCCGTAATTAGTACTAATATTAAAATAATATTTGATGAGGACGTTGACCAAACGGCTGCTGAAAATATTGATAATTATGTAGTTAACAATGGTATTGTTGTTCAGGTTGCAAACCAACATGCCTTAAATAAAGCACAGGTTAATTTAACCGTTTCTGATATGAACTCAGGCAACTATGTGCTAACAGTTAATAATATGAAAGATTTATCAGGTAATATTACTGATACACAAACATACGACTTCACCGTTTCCGGTATTAATGAACTTTTTGAGAATGGTGAAGTAAACCTCTATCCAAACCCGGCTGATAATCAGCTGAATGTAGCATTTATTGCTAAAAATAACTCAACACTTGATATAAGTCTGAAAGACATTTCGGGTAGAGTAATTATGAGAGATAAGCATGTTGTTACACAAGGATCTAATAAATTTAGTATTGATTTAAGCGGAATCTCCGGAGGAGTTTACATGCTTAATATGAGTGCTGAGAACAGTAGCTTAAG
>CAZGWS010000013.1:19969-27014 GCA_964528805.1 uncultured Lentimicrobiaceae bacterium
GAATCTCCGGAGGAGTTTACATGCTTAATATGAGTGCTGAGAACAGTAGCTTAAGGTACAAAATTATAGTAAAATAGTTTACAGATTTAAGATAATACAAAAAAAGAGAATGGCAAATATTGTCATCCTCTTTTTTTATGCTTTAATTTTTATGCCGGTATTAGTTGCAAGACATGTTATATTTTAAAATATCATGTGTGATATTATTAATTGAAATTGTTTTATAGTTAACCTCCATTTCACTGCAATCGCCAAAAATTACGTTATACAATTTTTTATAGCTTTTTTTATTGACTTTAAACGAATTATCACCCTTTACAATAAAATAGGCTTTTATCTGACCGCCGGTTACAGGAGTGCCATTAATAGTGGTAACACCCGATTCGGAATTTGGGTCAGGGTAAACCTTTAGCTTTTGGTCGAAGCCATAGTTTACTAACTGAAGTAAAGCTTTTTTATTATTTTTATTATTATAAACAACACTATTAAAGCGTACTAAATTTGCAGCTACAATACCAGCATAATCAGTAGTAACAGCACTTTTAATACTTTTTGTAGCATTATCAGCAATAGTAACGGCTTTTGCAACCTTTGTTAATTTGGCATTAACTTCGGATACCTCGTCGGCTTTAAATTTATGTTTAACACCATCGGCTGTTTTAAACGAAAATGAGCGTAGTCGCCCATTTGTTGCCGAATATGCAGATAGTTTTTCTGCTTTCAACACTTCGCCATCGTTTGTTACAACGGTAAAATTGCGTAACCATGCAATATTGTCGTTGTCAATCATGGTTGAAAACTTTTGAGCAGATGCACTACCAACAAAAAGTATTATTAATAAAAAGGTTGTTATAAATCTCATAATTGTTTTTTTAAGTATTAATAGCTGGATCCTATCCGAAAAGTCACAAAATAAAAATTGGTTCTTTTTGTAATCTTTCAACTTTTAGAAGTAGCATCATAATTGCTAAAATAAAATAATTATTTGATTTGCTGTAACAAAACTGTATTTACAATGCCATCTGCATCATAACCGCAAGCCTTATGTAGAGTTTTAACATCGCCATGGCCAATAAATTTTTTTGGTACACCAAGCGATATTAATTTATTATTATAATTATTTGCGTTTTTGAAATTAGCCACAGCCATAGCAAGTCCGCCTGTAATAATTCCATCTTCAACTGTTAATACATTTTTATAATTTTTAAAAACATGATGAAGCATTTCTTCGTCAATAGGTGATAAGAAACGCATATCAAAATGACCCGGATAAACATTCTCAAGACGTAACATTTCAATTGCATTTTTAACAAAATTGCCTGCATGACCGATACTTAAAATTGCAATTTCTTGTCCTTCGCAAATGCATCTTCCTCTGCCGATTTCTATTTTTTGCATGGGTACTTTCCAGTTTTCAATAATCCCCCTACTTCGAGGATACCTAATCGAAAAAGGACCTGAATTATAATTAGCGGCTGTAAGCATCAGGTTTCTGAGTTCAACCTCATTCATTGGTGCACTAATTACTATTCCTGGTATATTATTCAAAATTGCCATATCAAAAACACCATGGTGAGTTGCGCCATCTTCGCCCACTAAGCCGGCTCTGTCAATACAAAAAATGACGGGTAATTGTTGTAGAGCAACATCATGAATAACCTGATCGTAAGCACGTTGCAAGAATGTTGAATAAATTGTGCAATAGGGTTTAAATCCTTCGGCAGCCAATCCTGCGGAAAATGTTACGGCATGTTGCTCTGCAATACCCACATCAAAAACCCTGTTTGGGAACTTATCCATCATATAATTAAGAGCCGATCCTGTTGGCATAGCAGGAGTAATAGCTACAATTTTCTCATTGTTTTCAGCAAGGTTTAGTAATGTTCTGCCGAACACTTCCTGATATGTTGCCGGTAAATTTTCTGTTTTTACCTTTTGTAGCTCGCCTGTTATTCGGTTAAATTTACCCGGTGCATGATAAACGGTTTGCTCCTCTTCAGCTTTCTTAAACCCTTTCCCTTTTGTTGTAATTACATGCAAAAGTTTAGGTCCGCTAATGTTATTAATTTCAGATAGTATTTTTACCAGACTATTAATATCATGACCATCCACAGGACCAAAATACTTGAAATTCATAGCTTCAAAAAGATTGCTTTTTCTACTGAACTTGTCATTTATCACTGATTTATCCGTAAAACTATTCGCAACACCAAGTTTTTTCCAGGTTTGTTTGTTTACTTTCGCTGATTCAGAGATGCGAGAGAAGTAATCTTTTATTGTTCCAACATTTTTATCTATTGAAATGCCATTATCATTTAAAACTACAAGGATATCAGCATTTGTAACACCGGCATTATTAAGCCCTTCAATGGCCATACCTCCGGTAAGTGCACCATCGCCGATAACGGCAATATGTTTTCTGTTTACTTCACCCAATAATTTTGATGCTTCTGCCATCCCAAGGGCAGCGGAAATTGAAGTAGAAGCATGACCTGTACCAAAGGCATCGTACTTACTTTCTTTACGTATTGGGAAACCGCCTATGCCGTTATACTGCCTGTTAGTATAAAACAAATCTCGCCGTCCGGTAAGTATTTTGTGCCCATACGCCTGATGACCTACATCCCAAATAAGGCGATCGTACGGAGTGTTAAAAACATAATGCAAAGCAACAGTTAACTCCACAACGCCAAGGCTTGATCCAAGATGCCCCGGATGAACACTTACAACATCAAGAATGAAACTCCTAAGTTCTTCAGAAAGCTTAACTAACTCATTAACAGCCAACTTCTTTATATCGTCAGGAGAGTTAATAGTAGATAATATCGTTCCGGGTTTTGGAGTCATTGAGTGTATTTTATGACAAGTGAAATTGTAAAAAAGTTACTAAATTAACAGCTTCAAATCTACTCAAAAAAACAAATCAATAATTGTGTCTCCATTGTAATGAGGTATTATTTTTTCGATAAAAATCAATTACACTAAAAACTCGTTTATTTTTTGGCATTTTATTATTGATGATTGCAATGTAAGTTTTTGAAATATCTTTAAAAATCTGATTTATTGGATGAAGTTCATCATACCAGCAGGCTGTTATTTGTTCCGGTTGTTTGCTCCTCTTTTTTCAGGATGAAGTCATGACGATAATTGAAGAAATAATTATCAATGTTAAAAATGTTGTTACCAATCAGTGTCAGAAATACGAAGATAATTATAAGCTTACTCTGTGAAACTCAGTGTCTTCTTTGTGGCTCTTTGTGCAATAGCTATTACACAAAGATTAATTAGGAGCTATTAAAAACTGTATTGTTACTGTTTTTCAGTAGACTGATTGGTAACAAAATGTTTTACTTTTCATCATTTTTTTTTAATTTGTTTATAGAAAATTATTACACAAAAATCCACATTCTCAACATCCCCCCACTACCCAAAATCCACTATCCTTACTATCTAATTTATAGCCAGTTATCAATATTTTTAAAACACTTTACTAAAAATTACTAATTGTTAATTAATAATTTACCAGTTTATTACTAATTACTAGTTAACAATAAATGTTATATTTGCTAATTATTAATTAGCACTTATGATGATGTCGATTAACAAAGATGTAATAAAGAATGTTATTATCTCACAGAATGAGCGCAATTTAATTACTCATTTAATAGAAAGAGATAAACTCCCAGAAATAGAAAATGCTTTTGAAACGCCATTTATTCAAATTGTTTCGGGAATTCGTAGATGCGGTAAATCGACTATAATTCAGCAAATTAGGCAAATAAATAAAGATAAAAATTACTTTATTAACTTTGATGACAATCGTTTATACAATTTTGAAATAGACGATTTTGAAAAACTAAATGAAGCATTTTTAGAGTTATTTGGTGAAGAAAACACATACTATTTTGATGAAATACAAAATATTGACGGTTGGGAAAGATATGTACGCAGATTATATAACGAAGGGAAGAAGATATTCGTAACAGGTTCAAACGCTGTTATGCTTAGCAAAGAATTTGGCACACATCTTACAGGAAGAAACATACAAATAGAACTGTTTCCATTTTCGTTTAAAGAGTTTTTAAGATGGAAAAAAATTGAAATTAAAAAAAATGATTTCCATTCTCCTGTAATAATTGCCAAAATCAAAAATGTGTTTTTTGAATATCTAAAAGTTGGAGGTTTACCTGAGTTTATACAGACCTCAAATTACAATTTTTTAAAAAGTCTATACAACGATATACTTTATAGAGATGTAATTGCACGATATAATATTAGGAATGAAAAAACACTTATTGAATTATTACATTTCCTGATTAGTAACATCTCCAAGGAAATAAGTTATAACTCGTTAAAAAAAATGTTAGGTTTATCAAATGCCATCACAGTAAAAGAGTATATAAACCATTTTGAGCAGTCGTACTTAGTGTTCAATATCAACAAATTTGATTATTCGTTAAAAAAACAACTAACAAATCCCAAAAAAATATATGTAATTGATACCGGCTTAGCAAACTCTATTTCATTTAAGTTTAGTGATAATATGGGGCGGCAGTTAGAAAATGTTGTATTCCTGCAACTTAAGCGCCTTGGTAATGAAATATATTTTCATAGAGGCAAGTACGAATGTGATTTTATTATTCGTGAAAAAGATAGAATAATAAAGGCAATACAAGTTACTCAAACTCTTTTTGATGATAAAACTCGTGAAAGAGAAATACTCGGTCTTGTTGAAGCAATGCAAGAATATAACCTGGAAAAAGCAATAATACTTACTGCCGAAGAAAAAGAATCTATAACAATAGATGACTTAAGTATTGAAGTTATACCAATTTGGGAGTGGTTGTTGAAATAGCAGTGGCTTGCTATTTGTATTTTATAATTACCTTTGCTAAGAAATAAAACAATCATGAACTTAACAAAAACACTTTTTTGGGATACGGACTACAGTAAGCTGGATTACGAAAAAAATGCACGGCATATTATTGAGCGCGTAGTGATGCGTGGTATGTTAAGTGATTGGTTTGAAATAAAAAAGTACTACGGTATAAATCGTATTAAAGATGAGGTTGTTAAATCAAGATACTTGGATAAAACCACATTGAGTTTTTGTAGTAGTTACTTTAAATTAGCAAAAGAACAATTTAGATGTTACAATACAGAGCCGTCTATCCGGAAACTTTGGAATTATTAAAAATACTTCAGAAGTATAAAAGCTTGAATGGATGTTTTTTAGTGGGCGGTACAGCGCTAGCACTACATCTAGGTCATCGGATTTCAGTAGATTTAGATTTATTTTTCAGGCATGATTTTGAGACCAATGAAATATTGCAAGAGCTACGAGAAGATATGGAGTTTGTTATTATTATGCAGAAGAACAGAAACTCAATGATAATAAATGCACGTAAACGCCATAGCAACAATGAATATGTAAAAGTAGATTTTGTAAAATACCCATATCCATTAATTAATGAGATTATTAAGACAAATGGTATTCACTTATTATCGGTTGAAGATATTCTATCTATGAAATTATCAGCAATAGCAAATAGGGGGGCGAAAAAAGATTTTTTCGACATTCATGAATTATTGAAGATGTATTCCTTAGAGCAGATGTTTGGGTTTTTTAGTATTAAGTTTCCCGAAACAGAGCAATTTCAAATACTTAAAAGCCTAACTTATTTTGATGATGCTGAAGAAGAATTTAATCCAATCTCACTTAATAATACCAATTGGGAAGAAGTAAAGTCAAATATTACAGATAAAGTCAATAGTTATTTGTAAATCAAATACATGCCAATTACCACCTACATAGGGTTTGCTGAGAAATACATAGCACACATGTTAATAGCATATTACATTACTACTAACTATAAAAAATGCAAGGTTTTTATAAAGATTGCTGCAAAAGCCTTACATCTATAGTAATTAACAACTTCAAATCTACTCAAAAAAACAAATCAATAATTGTGTCTCCATTGTAATGAGGTATTATTTTTTCGATAAAAATCAATTACACTAAAAACTCGTTTATTTTTTGGCATTTTATTATTGATGATTGCAATGTAAGTCTTTGAAATATCTTTAAAAATCTGATTTATCGGATGAAGTTCATCATACCAGCAGGCACCATGTTTTTTATGATAACTAACTTCAATAAAATTGGTAAATCCCCTAACATCTACGTGGTAAATATTGCTGTATTCTTTACCAAGTTCGATAAGCATCTCATTAAAATCAAACATAATAGCCATTATTATTGACTCCTGTGTATATTGATCGGTAATCCCTATCGCTTCAAGCGGTTTTTTAATCCATTTCCCGTTTTCCATCAAAAGTCGAATGCCAAATTTTCTGCGTGAATTAGGAATTGCATAATCATAACCCTGAGTAATAATTTTTAAGGAGTCGAAATGTGCAGGATCTAATTTTAATAACGATTCAAAGAGTATTTTGTATTCTAATTTTAAAGTAACCAGCCATCGATAATAGTTTTTGTTGATATACCGGCGACCGATAACAATCATTTCAAGATTTTCGTTGTTAATATTTGCTGTATATCTCGCTAGCGAATCTTGAAATAAATGATATTCAATCGGACAAAAGCTTGCATTGCACATTGGTACAGGTTTTTGGTTTTGCCTTAGTATCACGTACTCTCTGTAATCGTTTAAAAAGAGTGCGTTTTTAGCGATGGGAGTATCTGAAATAAAACTCATCAACCCACCATCTTCAACAATATCATTACCTCCACCGCTTATAATAAAAACATCGGGTTTAAGTTTCAGATAAGGCAATTTATAGTCGCCACTGGAAACCATATTGGCAACCCAATCGCCACCTGAAGCAATGCTATATACTGCAAAATTATTTTCTTTTATCAGATTATCAGTAATTTCGTGGAGGAACAAGGGATATTCGAACCACGAATCGCCTTCAACAAATATTATTTTATTATTGGGGTGGAGCTCTTTATTTTTAAAATCAGCATTAAATTTTTTATCGAATTCTTTTATCTTCTTCTCATGTGATGTGTGGTTTAACG
>CAZGWS010000014.1:0-3316 GCA_964528805.1 uncultured Lentimicrobiaceae bacterium
AATTAAATTTTACTCCAATACTTTTAGATGTGCTGATAAAATGATTCGTATCACCAAGCATCAGTTTGGCTGTTTCACCAGCACTCCAATTATTGGGTTCAATAAAAATGGCTGCCTCTTCGCCATCGTCAGCACGGAGGTGGAGTTTGGCTTGGGGATTTGTTACATTGCCAATGCCGATTTTGCCGGTTTTGTCATAATAACTTAAATCCTCATAACCTATGACAAATAAAGTAGGTTTAGAGCTATGAAAACCAATCATTAGGCTTCTTGGAATATTATTTTCAAGAAAAGTACCCGAATTTAAATCTCCCGAACCAAGTACAATGGACTGAGAGCCTGAAGATTTTATTGTACTACCTAAAGCAATTGCTTTTGAATAAGACGCTTCTGAATGAAATCCAATAGCTGTGCTAAAAGATGCAGTAGCACTAGATCTAACACCCGAAGCAAAAGAAGAGTGTCCCGTAGCTATTGTTTCGGTACCAATAGCACTTGCATTTGTACCAGAATTTGTTGTACCACTACACTGCGTGCATTGTGCCGAAATCTCAGTATATGCAACTAACCATAATAATATAATAAAAAATACTTTTTTCATGTTAATGTGTTTTTTGATATTTACTGTTTTATCCATTTACCGGTATCAACCACTTTCCCGTTTTGAATTATTGAATATATATAAATGCCTTGTTTTAAATCATCTGTATCAAAAGTGGTAATTCTATTAGATAATGTGTTGTTTTGTACCTGTTTTCCTTTTATATTGTACAGATAAAAAGTACAGTTTTTTAAGGCGGTACGTACATTCAACTGTTTATTCCCTGGATTTGGATAAACAATAGCATCTTTTATTGGGATCTTATTTTTTTTTTGCAGGTTAACCATACAGCCTGTTGAATCCAATTTAATTATATAACCGCTGTTGTGAAAAAGTTGTCTATTTAATTCACTACGTGTTCCCGTAAGGAGTACACCGCCGTCTTTTGTAGCTAAAACCGATAAAAGCCAATAGTAATAATCACCCCCGATATATTTTTCAAACTCAACTCCAAGTGTATCATTTAATTTTGCAACATAAAACCAACTCGGTGAACTTCCAGTAAAACTTTGTAAATTGTGCGTGCCCGCAAGATAAATACAAGAAGGGTCACAATAATCTATAGCAACTATATCTCCTCCACGGGAGTTTGTATCAGGATTTGTCAAAAGTACTTCATAAAGCAAATTAAAAGCAGTGTCGTAAATATTTCCTGAAATGTATTTTTTTATTTTATCAGGACTTGATATCCAAGTTGTTCCACCCGTTAATAAATTACCATTTGGTAATAATTTTGAAATAAAAGGCAGTGGCGTTCCATTATCAATATAATGATAAACTTTTGTTTGATTGAGTTGGCCATCTATATCAATACAACTGTTAATTGCACCCCCACTATTGTAATGTGCCCAATTAGTATGTAACCAAATTGAAGATGAATCGGGGTTATAAGTTATACTTTGTACAATTCCGGAACTATCACCTGTATAGTTTCTAAAATTTAAACTGTCACCCAAATAGGATAAATGCAGCAAAAACATATCTGTTGAGGGGGTACAGCTAAAAAGAAAAGAACTATCTTTTAACTGCATCATACGCATTGTCCACCCACTATAAGCAAATTCTAATTTAATTTTTTTTTCCCATAAAATATTTAAATTTGTATCAAGGCGAGTAAAAATATTAAAAATTTCATCGGGTGTATTTTTGTTATATCCTAAACCAGACAGTAAGTAACCCTGTTCCCCAATATTTACTTGTATCAAATCATAATAATTAGCAACACTATCTTGCTTCTCCAAGCTATAACTTATTGTATCTCCATATTCATTAATACGGTATAAAAAATTATTTTGGTAACCGGTATTAATTTGTGTTTTATGGACAAGACCGATATAACTATTAATATTATAATCATTCAAGAAAAATGTAGGAATTATATCGCAACTATCATCAGCTATATTTATTTCAAAGCCAATCACTTGTGCTTTTGGTTTTGAAAGCAATGATAAAATAATAAAAAGTGAAATTAATACCTTTTGCATAATCAGTCTAAAAATTACTAACACCTATTGTGCATTCCAAAAATCGGTATCCTACATAAATTGTATAATCGTGTTGTATGTGATAAGGCAATGGATACGCATTTCCACTTAAAGCACAGTAATAAAATTTCTTACCACTTTCAACTTCAAAATCTTGAGCATAATCAATATAATATGCTTTATAAAAATTCATATCGCTTCCTGAAAGACATTTTGTTGTCTCGGTTATTTGCGCAACATCATCGCTTGCATAATAAATTTTGTAATCTCTATAATTATTAGGAGTAGGGTTTAACTGGTCATTCTCTGGATTAATATATTTGTGGTCAATAGCAGTAAAAAACCATCTGCAACTGTTCGGAGGGTCGGGTAACATAGCATCGGTAACACGTGCATCAAGTTGTGTGGCAGCATCTTCATCATTATACCATCCAGACCCACAAAGTCCCTCATGTTCACCATAAATCCAACTATCAATGTGCAAGACTGAAAGATACTCTTTCCCAATCAACGCCCCAACACTAACAATAGCATCACCATTACTATCAGTCCCAGTGTTCTCAAGGTCAACCAAAAGTAATTTCATATTGCTATAGTTTACACGTCCCATTTGTGCTTGTATTGTGTCTATAATTTTGTTGTAATATACCTGCATCAGGTCGGGGTCGTTTATCTTTTCTAATTCATCTAGCGGCATTGTAACTTCTGACAATTCAAAAGTCTTTTTAACACATTCTATGTTGGTATAACAAAAGTTGAAATTTATCAACGATTCGATTTCCATCACAGCACTGTCAGATGTATAAAGTTCACCGCCGGTTTTCAACCCGGGATTATCCCTGTAGTACTCCATCTTGGCCTTAAACGCCAGTATGTGCTCCTGCATTGCTTTCGATTTTTTAATCAGCACAGTTTGGTCGTTTGGTTTTTCAATATCGTTGTAACTCTGAATAAATTTTTCATTTTCCTTTTTTTAAATTCATATTACAGTTATACTTTCATTCGCAACCTGTTTCAAAGCTGTATTTTCTTCATCCCAATCTGCTTTCTGCACAGCACAATCTGTTGCTTTGCTTAAAAAGCTGTCAATAAATTTAACTTTACGGGATGCTGTAATAGTAATGGTGGGTAGGCATCCCTTTAGCTTAATATGTTGCTAAACTATGCAAAAATAATGGTTTGGTGCTACATTAGTGGTAATAAAAATGCCGGTTGAATAAAACAAGTTATG
>CAZGWS010000014.1:3416-7284 GCA_964528805.1 uncultured Lentimicrobiaceae bacterium
GTTATTAATAGTTACTTTTGCTGACGGCAATTATTTAAAAGAGCAATTGTGAATATTAAAATAAGATACATATTACTTTTGTTATTTATACTTATTGTTGTAACAGATATTACAGCACAAAATAAATCGCAAGTAAATATTAAGCATGCCGACTCATACAGATATAATGCTAAGTTTAATAAGGATGTACAGCGGTTGATTGGAAACGTTGTAATAAAACAAGATTCGATATTATTTTATTGCGATAGTGCTTACATCAATGAAACTAAAAATAGTTTCGAGGCTTTTAGCAATGTTCACATCAAGGTAAACGATACGGTAGATGTTTATAGTTCACGCATGTTGTATGATGGAAATACTAAAATTGCTGAACTTTTTGATAGTGTTAAACTCATTGATAAAAATACTGTTTTAACAACTAACCACCTTATCTATAATAGAAAAACTAAGACTGCTTTTTATGATAATGGTGGCAAGATTGTAAACAAAGATAATGTGCTTGTTAGCAAGCAAGGACTTTATTTAACTACTATTCGTACGTTTCATTTTAGAGATGATGTGAAGTTAACCAATCCCGACCAGCAAACATATTCAGATACCCTTATTTATAACACCAACAACGAAACTGCTTATTTTTTAGGACCTACCATAATAAAGGGTAAAAAAAGTGTAATTTATTGTAAAGATGGCTGGTACGACACAAAAAATGACATCTCAAAACTTAAAAAACGACCATCTGTAACAAACCAAAATAAAACAATTATTGCTGATAGCCTGTACTATGATGACAAAACACTTTTTGGTAAAGCAATGGGAAACGTTAAAATTATTGATATAATCCGTAGAGTTATTATATCAGGCAGAAGAGGAGAGTTTTGGGATAAAAGAGGTATATCGTATGTTACGGATAGCGCAGTTGCAGTAACCTATGACAATAGCGACTCACTTTATGTACATGCTGACACAATGTGGCTAAATTTTGACAAGACCCGTAAAGCACAAGTAATGCGTGCTTATTATGGTGTACGATTTTTTAGGAAAAAATTACAGGGGAAATGTGATTCGCTTACGTACGACATGAAAGATTCAATAATAAGAATGTATAACCAACCGGTAATATGGACAGATAAAAACCAACTTACCGCCGACTCAATTGCAATTGCAGTCTCAGGTAATCGTGCCGACTCGCTAATGATGTACAAAACTGCATTTATTGTCAGTAAAGATACCACTACTACATTCAACCAAATTCGAGGTAAAAACATGGTGGCTTATTTTGTTAATAATGAGCTAAATAAGATAAATGTTGATGGTAATGCTCAAACTATTTATTACGTTCGTCAAGATGATGGGTATCTGATAGGTGTTGATATTGCCGAATCAAGCAACATGACGATACGAATTAAAGATAGCAAAGTAGATGCCATAACCTATAAAACAAGTGTAAACGAAGACATGTTTCCCGAGAGCGATGTTCCCATAGAGCAAACTAAATTAAAAGGATTTATGTGGTTAGAAGAACTGCGACCACAAAACAGAATGGATATTTTTCGTAGAGATAGCTTATCGGTTATAGTTCCATTACAAGACGACAACAATAAAAATTAACATCTGTGCTTTGCAAATACAAAATCTACTCATTAACTTCTAAAACAGAAGTTAACGGATGAAAGAGATAGTCCTTTTTATTACGTATATTTTTGCACAAGTATCGTATTCTTCGTTTTTTTCCTTTTCTAAATTGAGCACCATTTTCAGTTTGAAATAATAAGCCCTCGGCAATATCCTCCAAGTGAATACCAAAACTGTACTCATCGTAATTTTTTAATATGCGCAACAATTGTATCTCCGATGATGTGGATGCCTTACTATTTAAAATACTCTGTCCCAGCACTTGCTTTATGTCATCAGGAAAAATATCTTTTTTCAACATTACTTTCATCAATTTCTTATACTCGGTTTTCCACTCAATTCCATGCGGAGCTACTGTATTTTTGTAACTTTCCCATACATTTAGGTGAGCCATTTCGTGTACAAAAGTTATGAGAAATGAAAATTGATTTAGGTTGTAATTAATACTTATACGGTGGTTTGGATATGTAATTGGAGGACGATAATCACCTAATTTACAACGTCTTTTGCGTGTTATTTTAAGATGAACCTTTTTTTGCACAATCCATTTCATCACTTGATTTACCGATTTATCAGGTAAATAATTCTTTAATGTGTCGTAATCTTTCATTTAAAATGCAAAAATAGAATAAACAGCGTAATGTTGAGCTGTTGGTACTCAAAATGGGAAAGTTATTAAACAAATCAGGTAAGTATATACAAATATTCTTTTTGTGAAATACGGTTATAACTCCAATGTGAACAGTCGCAGCCCTTTTTCTTTTTTTTGGTAGGGCGATACCCACTCCTACTTGTACTGCACGATGATGCAACAATCGTCAATGTTAATGTCAGTAAAAAAACTATTACTTTTAAGTGCTTTAAACTTTTTCCCCAAACTTTAATAAAATACATTTCTAATTTTTTATATAATTTTGCGCTATACCAAATAAAGAGCAAACAACACCCTGTAATGGAATTTTTTCTTCGTTAAAGTTAAAACGAAAAATTAAAAGTCTTGTTGTTTGCAAGTAAAAAATCTTTTTGTGTAACTTAGCCGTCATATTCATACAGATATTTTATGCATATAATAAGGCTAAATAAACTATAGGCATTATGGCAATAATACGAGAGATAGGCGATTATGTAATGCTAATGGCTGAAACTTTTAAACGTCCCGACAAGGGAAAGGTTTTTAGAAGACAGTTATTTATTGATTTTCAGGCACTTGGAGTAAGCTCCATTGGTATTATTGCTTTTATATCTTTATTTACCGGGGGTATTATTGCCATGCAAATGGCCTATAATATTAATAACCCTTTAGTTCCTTTATACCTTGTAGGCTACACTACAAAACAAATGATGATATTAGAGATATCACCCACAATAATGAGTCTTATACTTGCAGGTAAAGTTGGCTCCAGCATAGCTTCTGAGATTGGAACCATGCGTGTTACCGAGCAAATTGATGCCCTTAAGGTGATGGGAATAAACCCGGCAAACTACTTAATATTACCCAAAATTACAGCTGCAATGCTTTTCTTTCCTTTGCTAATTGTATTTTCTATTTCAATAGGGCTGGCAGGAGGATTATTTGCTGTTTTTATTACCGGATCGGTTACTACAACCGACTTTATAGATGGATTACAAGCATGGTTTAACCCCTCTGATATATATTATTCGTTGACAAAAAGCGTTATTTTCGCATTTATTATTACATCAGTTTCTGGATTTAAAGGATATACTGTAGTAGGAGGCTCTGTGGCTGTTGGTCGTGCCAGCACAAGTGCTGTAGTTGCAAGCAGTATTTTAATAATAATTTTCGACCTGTTACTCACACAGATGCTATTAACATGATTGAAGTAAGCAACATATCTAAATCGTTTGGTGACCAAAAGGTTATAAAAAATATTACAACAACTTTTGAGAAAGGCAAAACCAATCTCATCATCGGGCAAAGCGGTTCGGGAAAGACGGTTTTGATGAAGTGCTGCATTGGGTTATTTGATATTGATGAAGGCAAAATAACTTTTGATGGTAGGTGTTTCTCAGAACTTAAAGAAAAAAAGAAAAAAAATACCAGAAAAGAAATGGGAGTACTTTTTCAAGGTGGTGCTTTGTTTGATTCATATACCGTGGAAGAAAATATTATGTTCCCATTAAATATGTTCACAAAGCAAAGCTATAAAGAGAAATTAGAACGGGTTAACGATGTTTTAACACACGTTAATCTTACTAATGTTAATTTAAAGTTTCC
>CAZGWS010000014.1:7384-22119 GCA_964528805.1 uncultured Lentimicrobiaceae bacterium
GAGCTTAACGAATTTGTTTTTTCAACAGAACTTACACGAAGAATTAAGAGATAGTAAAGCTGATATGTTAACAAATTTACAAAATATAAAATGACAATCAATTTACTTGATATAATAATATTAATCCCGCTGATGATGTTTGCATGGAATGGCTATAAAAAAGGATTAATAATAGAAGTAGCATCGCTGGCGGCACTGGTAATTGGATTATATATGGCATTTTTCTTTTCTGACTATGCTGCCGGAATGCTAAACAACCTATTTGCCATGGATGAAAAATATGTAGCTGTAGTTGCTTTTATACTAACATTTATTGTGGTGCTTTTTTTAGTCCTTACTGTTGGTAAAATAATCCAAAAATTTGTTGACATACTAATGTTGGGATTTTTGAACAAACTGGCAGGAGCTGCTTTTGGGATTCTTAAGGGTGCTCTGATTATAAGTATTTTAATTTTTGTTATTAATTATTTCAATTTTGGCACTTACTTGATAAAGCCCGATGCACGCAATAAATCTATTTTTTACAAACCGGTTGAAAGTATTGCCCCTGTATTATACTCATGGTTAAACTCAAATAACTTCACTTTTGATTTGCCTACCCTTAATAATCCATAAAAGTAAAAAAGAATAGAAATATAGTCTATCTTATTGATATTTAGTATCTTTGAGTTATAAAAACACAAATTGTTCCACAATGATTAAGGCTGCAAATAATTATAATAATCCAAATAATTGTTTACCCTCACAATAGATTTAATAATAAAACTTACAATTATACGTTATAGCCGGTTACATCAGTTATAATAATTATAAAATAAAATTATGAAATTTCCAGACTACTATAAAAATATAGACCCCATTACGCTAAGGGATGAATTAGCAATGTTTTTAGGTGCACCGGCAGATGGCACTTACAATATATATTACGAAGATATTGTTAAAATGGCAGGGCATAGTTGTGTAACTGTTGCCGGAGCATACATTATGGCGCACGAAGGACTTAAAGCTCTGTATAAAGAGGAAGTGCCAACAAGAGGAAATATTAAAGTTGAACTTCGGGATAAAGCCGAAGAAGGAAGTATTGGTGTTTCGGGATCTGTATTTACAAACATAACAGGTGCTGCCGGCAGTATAGGCTTCCATGGTATTAACGGTAAATATTCTCGTAGAAATTTACTATTTTTTGATGCAAATATTGAGGGTTTTGTTCGCTTTACACGTGTTGATAATGGTGATAGCGTTGAGGTTAGTTATAATCCTGCTAATGCTGTTCAGCCCGGTAAAATTATGATGAGTGCCATTGGTCCGCAAGCTACCGATGAAACTAAAAAAACTTTCTCAAAGCGTTGGGAACAGATGATTGGTGTTTTATTTGAAAACATTGATAAAGTTATTGAAATAAGATAGTTAACTTATAACAATAGTTCGTGCAGTTTTTGTTCCTCTCAAAGCCACTAAGTTGCAAAGAGTTGATTATCAGTATAGTAGCTATTTACCGCTTGTCTTGTAAGTATTTGATTTAGTGTGTGTTATAAAACCTTAACGAACTATTCTTATAAAGAACTCACAAATGTACTGCCATCTTTTTTCATTTACTTTAGTGTATTTTGTAATCCTAAACCAGTTTTGAACGTTGGTAGTTAGTTCTGCCACTCTGTATTACAGATAACTTTCGTTGCAAAAATCTGTTGCCATAAAAACAAGATTGCAAAAAATTGACTATCTTTGAGGTTGACGATTCAAAAAATAACTATGACGAAAGAAAGTGCAATAAAACTATTTCAAGACCAAAAAGTTCGGGTGCAATGGGATGAGAAACAAGAGAAATGGTTTTTCTCGATTGTTGACATTATTAGAGTGCTAACGGAGAGTGTTAATCCAAATAATTATTGGAAAGTACTGAAAAGCAGACTTAAGAAAGAAGGAAGTGAGTTGGTTACAAATTGTAACCAACTGAAAATGGAATCAAAAGATGGTAAATATTACAAAACCGATGTTGCAGACACAGAACAACTTCTGCGATTAATTCAGTCAATTCCTTCACCAAAAGCAGAGCCATTTAAAATTTGGTTGGCAAAAGTAGGATATGAACGAATTGAAGAAACGGAAGATCCAGAACTTGCATTTGACAGAGCAATGGCAACATATCTGAAAAAAGGTTATTCCAAAGAATGGATTAATCAAAGACTCAAAAGTATAGAAGTAAGGAAAGAACTTACTGATGAATGGAACACACGTGGAATGAAAGAGGGTTTAGAATATGCCATATTAACCAACGAAATAACAAAAGCGTGGGCAGATAGAGATGTAAAAGCATACAAGAAGTTTAAAGGTCTTAAAAAAGAAAATTTACGAGATAATATGACCAATTTGGAATTGGTTTTAAATATGTTGGCAGAAGTATCTACAACTGAAATATCTAAAGAAAAAAAGCCACAAGGATTAAATGAAAATAAAAATATTGCTCAAAAAGGTGGGTATGCAGCAAAAAAAGCACGCCTAGAAATAGAAAAACAAATAGGAAAATCAATTGTTTCTTCTAAAAATGCAAAAGAATTAGAGCAGGAAAGTGATAACAAAAACATTGATGATAAATATACAATATAGAAAGCCTCTCTTGCTTGTAACAGATAGATAACATGGCGGTTCAAGTAACCCAATTTTTCATATTACCACATTTCTTTCTTGTTATTTCCTTTATTGGCATTCTCTACCTCAACGTTATTTTTATATTGTAGTATTGGTCATTACACACATAGCTTTGATTGTAAAAATCCGTTGCCATAAAAACAAGATTGAGAAAAATTGACTATCTTTGAGGTTGACTTTTTGAAAAGAAAAAAATAGACACAGTATTCAGAGATAAATACATCTGCGCCAAGCAGAAAATAAAAGAAATAAAATGAAAAAGAAGAAAAGACCAAAAAGACCAAAAAGTGCTTTGACGGGCATTATAATTAGCATTTTTGCCGAAAATCCATTTAAAGCATATAACCACAAACAAATAGGACACTTAATTGGAATAAAAGATAATGCAGGTCGCGATTTGCTATTGAAAATACTCGCAGAGTTAAAGGCAGCTGAAGACATAAATGAAATTAAAAAGGGTAAATATATGCTGAACCCTAATAAACTACGAGAACTTGCCAATAAGAAGAAATATATTACCGGCAAAGTAGATTTAAAGAAAACAGGAAAAGCATATATTATCTCAGACGAAGGTGGCGATGATGTTTTTATTGCATCAAACAACGTTGGACATGCGTTACACAACGATAAAGTGAAAGTATTTATTTTTCCGAAACGTAAAAGCCATAAAACAGAAGGACAAATAGTTGAGATACTAGAGCGGAAAAAGGATACTTACGTCGGTGTTCTCGAAATGAGCAAAAATTTCGGATTTGTAACTGCCGATAGCCAGTCGATGCCATATGATATATTTATTCCTAAAGGTAAGGCAAATGGGGCCATGACAGGACAAAAGGTGTTGGTAAAAATTGTTGAATGGCCTAAAAAATCGAATAACCCATTTGGAGAAATTATTGAAGTATTAGGAACTCCCGGCGATAATGATGTTGAAATGAAATCAATATTAGCCGACTATGATTTTCCTCTTTCGTTTCCAAAAAATGTTGAAAATGATGCAGATAAGATAAAAATAACAATATTGGAATCTGAAATCAAGAGACGTAAAGATGTTAGAGAAACTTTTACAATAACAATTGATCCGCTTGACGCCAAAGATTTTGATGATGCAATTTCTTTAAGGAAGTTAGAGAATGGAAATTTTGAAATTGGAATTCATATTGCAGATGTAAGCCATTATGTAACTCCAGGAACAGCTTTGGATAATGAAGCCCTTAAGAGGGGTACATCAGTTTATCTTGTTGACCGTGTTATCCCAATGTTACCCGAAGTGCTGTCCAACAACGTATGTTCGTTGCGCCCAAATGAGGATAAACTCACCTTTTCAGCAATTTTTAAAATGAACAACAAAGCTGAAGTACTACACGGATGGTTTGGCAAAACAATAATTAATTCCAACAGGCGCTTTACTTATGAGGAAGCTCAGGAAATTATTGAAACAGGACAGGGCGAATTCTCTAACGAAATTAATATCCTTAACGCTCTAGCGATACTACTACGTAAAAAGCGCTTTAACAACGGATCTATTAATTTTAACTCTGAAGAGGTTAAATTTAAACTTGATAAAAAAGGAAAACCAATAGAAACATATGTAAAAGAGCAAAAAGAAGCAAACCATCTTGTTGAAGAATTTATGTTGTTGGCTAATAAAAAAGTGGCTGAACTAATAGGTAAACCTAAAGATAATAAAGAACCTAAAACCTTTGTTTACAGGATACATGACGAACCTAATCCGGAAAAGCTGAATACTTTTGTCCAGTTTCTTAAAAAACTTGGATACGGGTTAAACGTCAGCTCACGTCAAAATCTTGCCAATTCGTACAATACCCTCTTTGAAAAAATAAAGGGCAAGGGAGAAGAAAATATGATTGAAACCATTGCTATTAGGACGATGGCCAAAGCAATTTACTCAACAGATAATATTGGTCATTATGGACTTGCTTTTCCATATTACACGCATTTTACATCTCCAATAAGGCGTTACCCCGATTTAATGGTGCACCGATTGTTAGAGAAATATTTACACGGTGGCAAATCGGCAAACAAAAGCCTCTATGAAGATATGTGTAGCCATTCGTCGGATATGGAAAAAAAGGCTGTGCAAGCTGAACGCGATTCGATAAAATATAAGCAAGTTGAGTTTTTACTCGATAAAAAAGGTAAAATATTTGATGGTATTATTTCAGGTGTTAGCAAATGGGGTATATTTGTTCAACTCGTGGTTTCTAAAAGCGAAGGACTTATCCGTTTTAATGAACTTAAAGACGATTACTACTACCTTGATGAAGATAATTACAGAATAATTGGACGCCAATCAGGTAATATATATCGCCTTGGCGATGAAGTTAATGTGCTTGTTAAAGATGTTGATTTGGAAAATCGGCAACTTAGTTTTGTTATTGTTGATTAGATATCTCTTTATTTATACTAATTCTTGTAATATTCTATCTGTCTAATTACCTGATGAATTTAATTTGTAAAGTAGTATTTACTCAAATATTACTCGAAATGCACAATGCAAGAAAATATAAATCGTTAGAATTATTATCAACAATACCATTATTACATTTTAATAGGTTAATGACGATTAATTACAAGCTTTTATACAGCAATAGTTCGTGTAGTTTTCGTTTCTCGTAAAGTCGCTAAGTTGCAAAGGATTGATTGTAAGCACTTGATTTAGTATGTGTTATAAAACCTTAACGAACTATTGATACAGATTAACCCTTTCTAATTATTTTTATTATCCAACCACTATATTAATTATTCTGTTGGGAACAACAATTACTTTTCTTATGGTTTTGCCTTTAATCCATTTTTGAGATTCTTCAGCGTTAAGTACCGCTTTTTCAATGTCTTGCTTTGTTATATTGACTGGCAAACTTAGTTTAAATCGCATTTTACCGTTAAACGATACCGGATATTGAAAACTGTTTTCTGTTAAATATTTTCTATTAAAAACCGGATATTGCTCATTGCTAATACTATTTTTATAACCAAAAGCTTCACCAATTTCTTCCGTAATATGTGGGGCGTATGGGCTAAGTAATATTACCAAAGGTTCAAGTATTTCTTTTTTATGGCATTTAAAATCAATTAGTTCGTTAACACAAATCATAAATGCACTTACGCCTGTGTTAAAAGAAAATCTTTCTATGTCGGAGGTTACCTTTTTTATTGTTTTATGCAAAGTTTTTAACTCCTCACCTGTAGCCTTATCGTCTATTACAATAAAATTATTATCATCATCAAAATATAATCGCCATAGCTTACGTAAAAACCTGAAAACCCCCTCTATTCCATTAGTATCCCAGGGTTTATCCTGTTCAAGTGGACCTAAAAACATTTCATAAAGGCGTAAAGTATCAGCACCATATTTTTCTATTAACGCATCAGGGTTTTGCACGTTGTGTTTTGATTTTGACATCTTCTCAACTTCATATCCACAAATATATTTCCCGTCTTCCAAAATAAATTCAGCATCTTTATACTCCGGTAGCCAAGCCGCAAAAGCATCTGTATCTAACACGTCATTGTTAACCAAATCAATGTTAACATGGAGTTTCTGTACATTGTATTCCTTTCGGAGATTGTACGAAACAAACTTGTTGGCTCCTTTAATCCGATAAACAAAACTCGACCTTCCTTGTATTTTACCCTGATTAATCAGTTTTTTAAATGGTTCATCTTCGCAAACAAGCCCTAAGTCAAACAAAAACTTATTCCAAAAACGCGAATAGATCAAATGCCCTGCCGCATGCTCATCGCCACCAATATACAAATCAACATTCTGCCAATACTGATTTGCTTCTCTCGAAAAGTATTCATGTTTATTGTTAGGATCCATATACCTCAAGTAATAGCCACTTGAGCCGGCAAAACCAGGCATAGTATTGGTTTCCAGAGGATAACCATCTTTGGTATTCCAGTTTTTTGCATTTGCAAGTGGGGGATTCCCTTCGCTCGTTGGCAAATAACTATCTACTTTTGGCAGCTTTAGCGGAAGCTCTTTTTCGTCAAGAGCGTAAGGCATTCCATTTTTATAGTAGATTGGAAAAGGTTCACCCCAGTATCGCTGTCTGCTAAAAATAGCATCACGTAAACGATAATTGATAGTACCGATGCCAATACCCATTTCTTCAATTTTTGTAATGGTTGATTTAATTGCATCGGCTACTGTCATCCCGGTGATAAATCCCGAATTTATAATAACACCTTCTTTTGAGTCGTATGAGTCATCCCAGTCATCAGTATTTGTAGGCTTATCACCTTTTTTAACAACCACCTGAACTATAGGTATATTATAGTGTTTAGCGAAAGTAAAATCGCGACTATCGTGTGCCGGAACAGCCATTATTGCACCGGTACCATATCCTGAAAGTACATAATCGGCAATCCATATTGGGATTTTTTTGTTGGCAAAAGGGTTAATTGCATAAGCTCCGGTAAATTCACCGGTTATACTTTTTACCTCCGTTAATCGCTCGCGCTCCGACCTGTTTTTTGCCCATAGTACATATTTGTCAACAGCATCTTTTTTATTTGATGTTGTAATTTTACTAACAAGTTCATGTTCCGGTGCCAACACCATAAAGGTAGCTCCGAAAATTGTATCAGGACGTGTTGTGAACACCTCAATATCCTCGTTACTTGTATCGTCGGCAAGTTTAAAGACAACTGATGCTCCCTCACTTTTTCCTATCCAATTTTTTTGCATTTCTTTAAGCGATTCAGACCAGTCGAGGCTGCTAAAGCCATCTAATAATCGTTGGGCATAGGCAGTTATCCGCAACGACCATTGCTTCATAACTTTCTTCTCAACAGGATAGCCTCCACGCTCCGACAAACCCTCTTTCACTTCATCGTTAGCGAGTACAGTCCCCAATTCAGGACACCAATTTACCATAGAATCAGACAAGTAGGCAAGCCGGTAGTTCATTAACAATTCCTGTTGCTGTTTCTCATTGTAATTTTTCCAATCATCAGCCGAAAATAACTCAAACTGCGTACAAGCTGCATCAATATTCTTATTACCAAAGTTGTTAAAATGATTAATAAGGGCTGCAATGCTCTCAGCCTTATTTGTTTTGTTGTTATACCATGAGTGGAAAAGCTGTATAAATGTCCACTGAGTCCATTTATAATATTCAGGATCGCTTGTTCTAACTTCTCTGCTCCAATCAAATGAAAATCCAATCTTGTCGAGCTGCTCACGATAACGTAATATGTTTTTTTTAGTTGTTAACTCAGGATGCGTACCCGTTTGAATAGCATACTGCTCGGCAGGTAAACCAAAAGCATCGTAACCCATTGGATGAAGTACGTTGTACCCTTTATGGCGCTTATACCTTGAGTAAATATCTGCAGCAATATAGCCCAAAGGATGACCAACATGTAAACCGGAACCCGAAGGATATGGGAACATATCAAGGACATAATATTTAGGTTTTGTATTATCTATTTCAGCTTTATAAGTTTGATTCTTACTCCAGTAAGCTTGCCACTTTTTCTCTATCTCTCTATAATTGTATCCCATTTGATGTACTATGTATAATGTTCCCTGTTCATGAATGCGCAAAAATAATAAAAACTATATGTTTAATAATATTTAAATTAATCCCGATATTTTATTCAAAATAGGCCTTAATGCATTAAATGTTTATGATATAAATCATATTTTTCACTTATTGCATTATTAGTTAAAATCTATATCTATCTGATAAACTGATTAATACTGCTAATAAATCTTATTCAGAATCAATATAAATAATTATTTAGTATAATCAAAACCTAAAACTGATTAGTTTTAATTTTATTTTTACAGAAATTTAAGTACTTAAAATATGAAATTATTTAAATTAAAATTTACATTAATTCTATTTGGAATATTTTTCACCTTAATTTGTGAAGCTGAAGATGGAAAAAGCTTGTTTACAAAATTGTGTACTCCGTGCCACACAATAGGCAGAGGCAGATTAGTAGGTCCTGATCTGCAGAATATTACAGCAACAAAAAAAAGAAGTTGGCTAATACCATTTATTCAATCTTCACAAACTGTAATATCAGGGGGAAATAAAGAAGCTAAGGCTTTATTTGAAAAATTCAACAAAATTATGATGCCTGATCAACATTTAAGTAATGCTCAGGTGGAGTCGATATTAGGTTACATAGAATCTCAAAGTTCGGCTGACAAGCAAGCGAATGTACAAACCTCAGCCGTTGATATGTTAAGCACAACTACCAACAAAAATGTTTCAGAGGGTCTGTTATTATTTTCAGGTAAAAAAGGTTTAAAAAACGGAGGGATAGTTTGTATTTCATGCCATACCATTAAAGATGACAAGCTGTTTAGCGGTGGCACTTTAGCGAAAGAACTTACACAAAGTTATGGTACTATGGGAAGTGCGGGGATTTCTGCTATTCTGCAAAGTCCCCCGTTTCCTGCAATGGCTGAAACATATAAAAACAATCCCTTAACAAAAGAAGAAATTTTGAATTTAACTGCTTATCTTAGATCAGTTAACAAAAATCACTACTATCAGCATCCCGTTGATTTTAGTATAAAATTTGCTTTATTAGGGGTTTTCTTTTTTGTACTATTGAACATTATCATTCTTCTTCTTTATTTCAGACGAAAGAAAAATGCAGTAAACCAAAAAATATTTAGCAGACAATCAAGCGTAATAAATTAAGATAAATATATATTTATATGAGTTGGATAAAAGATATGATTTCTCCTAAAACCAGACAATGGGAGGAAATGTATAGAAACAGATGGCAGCATGATAAAATTGTAAGAAGTACCCATGGCGTAAATTGTACAGGTGGGTGTAGTTGGAACATTCATGTAAAAGACGGTATTGTAGTTTGGGAGACTCAAGCGATGGATTATCCTCTGTTGGAAAAGTCGTTACCACCTTACGAACCTCGTGGATGCCAGCGAGGTATATCTTTTTCATGGTACTTGTATAGTCCTATAAGAGTTAAATATCCAATGATAAGAGGAGCTTTATTAGATATTTTTAACGAGGAAAAAGAAAAAACCGGCGATGCACTCAAAGCTTGGGAGAACATTCAAAATAACCCTGAAACACGCAAAAGATATCAAACGGCAAGAGGTAAGGGTGGATTTAGAAGAACAAACTGGGAAGAAACCAAAGAAATAATTGCTGCAGCTAATATTTATACTGTTAAAAAATATGGTCCAGATAGGATGGTAGGCTTCTCACCAATTCCGGCAATGTCGATGTTGAGTTATGCTGCCGGTTCTCGCTTCCTTCAACTCATGGGTGGAGTTAACCTAAGCTTTTACGATTGGTATTGCGATCTTCCAAACTCATTCCCCGAGATATGGGGCGAACAAACTGATGTTGCCGAGAGTGCCGACTGGTATAATTCTAAGTTTATTGCTGTTATGGGAGCTAACTTAGGGATGACTCGAACTCCTGACGTTCATTTCTTCTCCGAATCACGTCATAACGGCACTAAAACTGTGGTTTTTGCTCCCGACTTTAACATGGTTGCAAAATATGCTGATAAATGGGTGCCTGTTCATGCCGGTCAGGATGGAGCTTTTTGGATGGCAGTTACTCATGTAATACTTAAGGAATACCACTACAATAAACAAACTCCCTATTTTATTGATTATACAAAGAAATATACCGATAGTCCGTTCTTAGTTGAGATAAATAAAGAAGGTGATAAGCTTGTTCCCGGTAGATTGCTTAGGGCAAGTGCCATTGATAAATATAAAGATATTGAAAATGGAGACTGGAAGTTTCTGAATATTGATACAAAAACAGGAGACTTTGTTTGTCCGGGTGGAAGCTCAGGACATCGCTGGGATAAAAAAGACGGTAACTGGAATATGAAATTCGAAGATGCCGAAACGGGTCAGAAATATGACCCCATGCTAACATTGCTCAATAACAATGATGAAGTTGTTAATGTTGAGTTTGTTGAATACGGTAAAAATAACACAGCGCAGCGAGGCGTACCTGTAAAGAATGTAAAAACTACAGATGGTAAACTTGTGGCAGTAACAACAGTTTACGACCTAATAATGGCTCAATATGGTATTGATCGTGGGCTTGGTGGCGATTATCCAACAACATACGATGAAAAAGAAGCTGCTTATACCCCGGCATGGCAGGAAATACTTACCGGCATCGGTCCTAAAACCGTATTGCAATTTGCACGCGAATGGGCCAGAACCGCCGAAACTACACATGGTAAATGCAGTATCATAATCGGTGCAGGTATAAACCATTGGTATCACAGCAATCTTATTTATCGTGCCGGAACTATGGCGTTGATGCTTACAGGTTGTATTGGCGTAAATGGTGGTGGAATGAATCACTACGTTGGTCAGGAAAAGCTTGCCCCAACCGATTCATGGGCAAGTATTATGGCAGGTAAAGATTGGCAAAATGCAGTTCGTTTACAACAAGCACCAATTTGGCATTATATTAACTCTAACCAATGGCGTTACGATGGTAATCAGTCTGATTATAATACCGTTCCTAAAAATGAGCTTTCATCAATGCATTCGGCAGATATGGTTGTAAAATCTGTTAAAAATGGTTGGATGCCATTCTATCCACAATATAATAAAAGTAATCTTGATATTGTAACTGATGCAGAGAAAGCAGGTGCTAAAACTGATGATGAAATTAAAAACTACGTTGTAGATAAACTAAAGAAAAAGGAGTTAGAGTATTCTGTTGTTGAACCTGATGAGGAGATAAACTTCCCTCGCTTATGGTATATTTGGAGAGGGAATGCTATTTCTGCAAGTGCCAAAGGACATGAGTACTTTTTAAAGCACTATTTAGGAACACACAACAACTCGATAGCCGAAGAGGTTGCTGATAAATTTGTAAAAGACATTAAATTTAACAGCACGAATCCAAAAGGAAAAATGGACTTGATTGTCAACCTTAACTTCAGAATGGATACCTCCGCATTATATTCTGATATTATTTTACCGGCAGCATCATGGTATGAAAAAACCGACCTCAACAGTACAGATATGCACTCGTTTATTCATCCATTATCAAAAGCTATTGCACCGGTATGGGAATCGAAAAGCGACTGGATGATCTTCCGTGAAATTGCAAAAGCCACGAGTGAATTGGCAAAAACGCATTTCCCCAAACCGGTTAGAGATTTGGTAAATTTACCTATTATGCATGATAGCCCGGGAGAAATTACACAAAGTGAAATTAAGGACTGGACAAAGGGTGAATGCGAACCTATTCCCGGTAAAACCATGCACAATATTGCAATAGTTGATCGTGATTATACCAAAATCTATGATAAGTTTATCAGCCTCGGACCAAATATAAGAAATGGCTTGGGTGCACATGGAAATAAATATGAATGTGCTGATTTTTATGATAATATGTTAGAAGATAAAGGTCATCTTCAGGAAGTTGATGGTGTAAAATATCCTTCATTATATGAAGATGAAGAGGCAGCAGACGCTGTACTTTATCTGTCGAGTTTAACAAACGGCGTACTCAGTCAGCGTGCTTATAAAGAAGCTGAGAAAAGAACAGGAATGAAGTTAACTGATATTTCTGAGGGAAGCAAGGATGTGCTTATCAGATATAAAGATCTTCAGGCAAAGCCACATCGTTACAATCAATCCCCTGTTTGGTCAGGCTTGATGAATGACGGTCGTGCCTACTCTGCATACACTTATAATGTAGAACGTCTTGTTCCATGGCGTACACTTACAGGTCGTCAGCATTTTTATCTCGACCATGAAGGATATATTAAATTTGGTGAAAATTTGCCTACTTATAAACCATCTCCAAAGCCTGAAGCTTATGGTGAATTACGTAAAACAGTAGCAACAGGAAAAGCAAAAATGCTAAATGTTCTCACTCCTCACGGTAAATGGCATATTCATTCTACTTACGGCGATACACTAAGGATGCTTACGTTATCAAGAGGAATGGAACCTTGTTGGCTAAGCGTTGAGGATGCTGCCGAGTTAGGAATTAAAGATAACGACTGGGTAGAAGTATTTAACGACAACGGGGTATATTCAACACGAGCTTGTGTTAGTGTTAGAATTCCAAAAGGAATTTGTTTTGTGTATCATGCTGTTGAGCGTACTTATTCCACTCCAAAATCACAAATTAGAGGTGGGAAACGCTCCGGTAATAACAATAGCTTTACTCGTGTTCATCTTAAACCAAACTTATTGGTTGGCGGGTATGGTCAGTTTTCGTATCACTTTAATTATTGGGGACCTGTTGGTGTAAACAGAGATACCTTTGTCCTCGTTCAAAAAATGAATAAAGTAGAATTTTAAATATTAGCATACTATGGATATTAGATCACAAATAGCAATGGTTTTTCATCTTGATAAATGTATCGGATGTCATACTTGTTCAATTGCATGTAAAAATATATGGACCGATAGAAAAGGTGCAGAGTATATGTGGTGGAATAATGTTGAAACAAAACCAGGCACAGGATATCCCAGCAAATGGGAAGACCAAGACATTTATAAGGGAGGATGGGAGAAAAAAGGAGATAAAATTGTATTAAAGGGTGCAGGTAAATTTAAAGGGTTAAAAAGATTATTTCATAATCCAAATATGCCGGTTATTGATGATTATTATGAGCCCTGGACGTATGAATATGAACACTTGTTTGAGGCAGAGGAAGGTGATGACCAACCTGTTGCACGACCGGTATCACTAATTACCGGTGAACACATAACGCCAAAATCAGGACCCAATTGGGACGATGACCTTGGTGGTTCGGAAGATTATGCTAAAAATGATGTTAACTTCAAGAATCTTTCTGCCGCAGAACAGGAGGCTATGTTTCAGTTAGAACGCATGACAATGCATTATTTGCCAAGGATGTGTAATCATTGCTTAAATCCTGCCTGCGTTGCCGCATGCCCCTCGGGTGCAATATATAAACGGGGCGAAGACGGGATAGTTCTTATTAATCAAAAAAAATGTCGCGGTTGGCGGATGTGTGTAACTGCTTGTCCGTACAAAAAGAGTTATTATAACTGGAATACAGGAAAATCAGAAAAATGCATACTTTGTTATCCCCGTGTTGAATCCGGGCAGGCACCCGCATGTATGCATTCTTGCGTTGGGCGGATAAGATATATCGGCGTAATGCTATATGATGCTGATAAAATTGAGGCTGCTGCTGCCAGCGATGATGATAAGCTGGTTGAGAATCAGTTAGATATTTATCTTGACCCCAACGATCCGGAAGTTATATCTGCGGCGCAAAAAAATGGTGTTGCTGATTCAACGCTCGAAGCTGCACAAAAATCACCTATCTATAAATTTGTGAAAGAATGGGGACTTGCGTTGCCTTTGCATCCTGAATTCAGAACGATGCCTAACCTATTTTATGTGCCACCTTTATTGCCAACAATGGCTTTTGTTAACGAAGAAGGCTCCTACGAAACTACGAGTGAATCATTTTGGGGTGCTATCGAAAAATCGCGACTTCCGATGAGCTATTTGGCTAGTTTGTTTAGCGCAGGGAATGAAGATGTGATAAAAAATATTCTGAAAAAACTTATGGCTGTACGCCTACATCGCCGTGCAGAAACAGTTGGCGACCTTCCGGAAGAAGAGTCGATGGGAGCAATGAAAGATGTAGTTATGGATAAAGAAACAGCAGACGCAATTTTCAGGTTAACTTCTCTTCCATTATTCGATCAACGTTTTGTTATCCCTCCGGCTCATCGCGAGGAAGCAATGGAAATGCTTGAAAGTACAGCCGATGTTAAAGGAAATTCAGGCTTTGGATTTAAAGAACCTCCTGTAAGGGGATTGTAGAAAAATATTAATTATGCGTAAACTTAATCACTATAAATATATTGCAGAACTCTTCAGGTATCCTGATGATAATTTTACTGCCAAAGCAATAGATTTTGCCAAAAATATAGCTCCTGACTTTCCATTTATATCAGAAAAATTGAATGATTTTGTCAGAAAGGTTGAAAACCTTAACACAAAGGAACTTAAAGAATATTATTCTAAAACATTTGATGTTCAGGCTATTTGCTTTCTTGATATTGGCTACATGATGTTTGG
>CAZGWS010000014.1:22219-26967 GCA_964528805.1 uncultured Lentimicrobiaceae bacterium
AAACATTTGATGTTCAGGCTATTTGCTTTCTTGATATTGGCTACATGATGTTTGGCGAAGATTATAAAAGAGCGCAACTTCTGGTAAATCTTCAAAAAGAGCATAAAATTGCCGGTGTTGATTGTGGAACCGAGCTTAGCGACCATCTACCAAATGTACTTTGCTTGTTAGCACAAACTAAAAATAATGACTTTGCGGAAGAACTGGGGTTCATAATTGTTACGTCTTCTGTTCGTTTTATGCTCACCAAATTTAAAAACGAACATAACTACTATAAAACTTTGCTAGAAGTATTGCTGGATATGTTGCAACATGATTTCGACGGCAATGGATTATCAGAATTTGCTTTTTCTGATGATTCATTCTCTGAGAAAAATGAGTTTCTAATGCCATCACCAAAAATATCCGTCTGTAATTCAGTTTGTAACCAAAAACGATTTTAATCATGAGTAACTATTTTTTCTTTATAGGGTTGCCATATGCCGCAATAGTTATTGTTCTGGTTGGCACAATATTCCGATATATGAACTTCGGATTTAAAGTATCTTCGCTTTCTTCACAATTTTTGGAAGGAAATGATTTATTTTATGGCAGTCGTCCGTTTCACTGGGGGTTGCTATTTCTTTTCTTTGGTCATTTAATTGCCTTTTTATTCCCTAAAAGTGTAATTATATGGGATCATGTTCCTATGAGGATGCTTATTTTGGAAGTTGTTGCCTTGGGGTTTGGCTTAAGCGTGTTGTATGGATTGATAATACTTATAATTAGAAGATTACGTAATAAAAGATTACATAAAGTAACAACAAAAATGGACATTTTCGTTTATGTAATTTTATTAACTCAGGTAATCTCCGGGCTGTGGGTTGCATATTTTGTTAGGTGGGGATCTGCATGGTTTCCAACTGTACTAACACCATATTTAAAATCCCTATTCGTTTTAAATCCTGACATCACCGCAGTAGCATCTCTGCCTCTATCTGTAAAAATACATATTGTATCTGCATTTACATTGATAGGAATAATTCCTTTTACACGCTTTATGCACTTTCTTGTTTATCCGTTTCCATATCTTTTTAGGAGCTATCAATACGTTATTTGGTATTGGGATCGCAAACAGATAAGAGTATCAAAAAAATTAGTGAATGGTGTAAGATCGAAAAATAATTAAATTGTAAACATTTAAACAAACACATTATAAATAAGTAATTAGCTTAATAATTTTAAAAATAAGATTTTAATTAATTAATAAAGCACTTAAATTATTAAATACTATGACAAAAAACGCACCTTCATTATGGGATTTTAATGATCCCAGCATCAGGACATTGCACTTAACATGGATTGCCTTTTTCCTAACATTTGTTGTGTGGTTTAACATGGCCGGAGTTCTTTCTAAAATGATTGAGCAGTTCGACTGGCTTTCAAAATCAAATGTAAAAGCATTATTGGTAACCAACGTTGCATTAACTATTCCGGCCCGGATTGTGGTGGGAGGTTTAATTGATAAATACGGACCAAGGAGGATATTTGCCGGTTTAATGGTTATTATGCTAATACCGGGATTAACATTTGCTTTTGGCGATGATTTAACACAACTTGTACTATCAAGATTAGCACTTGGTGCCATTGGTGCCGGTTTTGTTATTGGTATTAAAATGACTGCTAACTGGTTTACGCCTAAGTATATAGGCAGGGCTGAGGGTTTTTATGCCGGATGGGGGAACTTTGGCTCGGCAGCAGCAGCAGCATTGGTTCCTTTTGTTGCAGTAAGCATTTTGGGTGGCGATTGGCGGTGGTCGTTGGCAATAACCAGCATTATAACAGCTGTTTATGGTGTAGTTTATTTTTTCGTTGTAAAAGATTATCCTGAAGGTACAAAAGTGAAGAAGCTGAAAAAAGGCGGAGCAATGCCGGTTTCATCATACGTAGATTTAGTACAATATGTTGTATGGGAAATGCCATTATATGGTGCCCTTGGGCTGGTAGTATTTGTTTTGCATAAGCAAATGATCGACGGAGCAAATATGATTAGCTATACTAATGTTTGGATAACCTGGATTATACTTGGAGCTGTTTATTTAGGTGACGTTTTTAGGATCTTAAAAGCAAACCTTCCACGTCTTAAAAAAGGAGTTCCTGAAAGCGAGAAGTTCCCTTTTGGAAGTGTTGGTGCCCTAAACACAACATATTTTGCAAATTTTGGAGCCGAACTTGCAATAGTATCAATGCTTCCCATGTTTTTTTATGAGATCTTCAGCAACCTATTATACGATGACGGATCCCCAATAATGACGTTAACAATGGCTGGCGCAGTAGCAGGGTCGTTTGCTTTTATGAACTTATTTGCCAGACCTTTGGGTGGATTACTTTCTGATAAGATGGGCAATAGGAAGACCACAATGCTGTTTTATATGTCAGGAATAACAATCGGATTTTTCTTGATGGCTATTATTGCAAAATATGGACCTCTTGATGCAAATGGTGATGTTACTTTAATTCCACAGTTTAATACCGTTACATGGCTTATCATATCTGTTATTATAACAATGTTTGCTTCATTCTTTGTTCAGGGAGCTGAGGGCGCAACCTTTGCAATGATACCGTCAATAAAAAAAGAAATGACAGGTAGAATTGCCGGTATGGCAGGTGCTTTTGGAAATGTTGGAGCCGTAACATATCTGTTTTTGTATAATTTTATGGATGATAAATCTTTCTTATTCATGCTTTCAGGTGGCGCACTCGTTAGCCTTATATATTGTTCAATAATGCTAAAAGAGCCTGATAATGCTTTTGTTGACAGCTTTGAGTAACTTAATTAATTGTAAAAATTTCACTAAATAAATAAATATTATGTCGAAAGTTAATATTTCCGTTTGGGATGTTGAAAACGAATCGTTTTGGAAAACAACAGGAAAAAAAATTGCAAATAAAAATTTATGGATATCAATACCTGCATTGCTTTTGGCTTTTTGCGTGTGGATAATGTGGAGTATTATTGCTACAAAAATGAAAGCTTTCGGTTTTAATTTCGGAATGATTACCGACAATATGAATCCGGCTGAGATAACAGCTAAACTAAGAGAAATAAATAGTTTATATTATACTTTACCTGCAATTGCAGGACTTGCCGGAGCAACGCTGCGTATTCCAAATTCGTTCTTAATTGCTTTAGGTGGGGGCAGGAATGTTATCTTCGTTACTACTCTTCTGCTGCTAATACCGGCTGTTGGTGTTGGGTTTGCATTGCAAAATGTAAATACTCCCTATATGACTTTCGCTATTTATGCTGCATTATCAGGGTTTGGAGGTGGAAATTTTTCATCATCAATGAGTAATATTAGTTTTTTCTTCCCCAAACGAATGCAGGGAACATCGCTGGGATTAAATGCCGGAATTGGAAATCTTGGTGTTGGTGTAATGCAAAAAACTATTCCATGGATTATAGGATTCTCACTTTTCGGAGCTGTTGGATCTGACGGAAATAAAGTGTTTGGCGATGCGTTATCAGGACTTCAAAATGCAGGTTGGGTATGGATTCCGGTATTGAGTATTGCAACTATTGCAGCCTTTATTGGTATGAATAATGTTATTACCGGAACACCAAAGCTACCCTCTACATTACAAGGTATTACGAAAACCTTGTATATGATAATTTTGGGATTAATTTCTGCTTTTGTTGGTGCTTATTTACTTATTGGGCTACAAATAAACATGTGGATTGTTTTACCCGTGGTAGTGATTTTAACCCTTATTTTAATGAAATTTGCCACACCAGGTGATATAAAAGCCAACCTTAATAAACAGTTTGCCATATTGAGCAATAAACATACCTGGATTATGACAATTATTTATACAATGACTTTTGGTTCATTTATTGGCTTCTCGGCAGCATTCCCGAAACTGAGTCAGGATATATTTGTTTACTCAAACCCTAACGACCCTTCATTTATAAATCCTAACGCTCCCAATTTTCTTATGTGGGTATTTTTAGGTCCTGTTATTGGAGCTTTAATACGTCCTGTGGGCGGTTGGCTAAGTGATAAAATTAATAGTGGTGCAAAAGTTACTACTTACAGTACTATTGCACAAATAATGGCTACATTGGCTGTTGCTTATTTCGTAATTCAGGCACGTAGCAGCGAAACCCCCGAGATTTACTGGTGGCCATATTTCTTGAGTTTTATGGTACTGTTTTTAACAACAGGAATTGGAAATGGTTCTACATTTAGAAGTATTCCATTCATATTTAATAAAGAACAGGCAGGGCCGGTTTTAGGGTGGACGGCTGCAATAGCTGCTTATGGTGCTTTTATTATTCCAAAAGTATTTGGGCAACAAATAAAAAGTGGCACCCCCGAATATGCACTATATGGTTTTGCTATCTACTATTTTATTTGTCTTGTATTAAATTGGTATTACTACCAAAGTCCAAAAGCAGAATTTAAAAATCCTTAGTTCTAAATTATTATAACTCTGGAGAGGAGAAACTAACAATAATTAGTAGTACGCTGTAAATACTCAACGTATAAAAAAGTTAATCAAATTATCGTGTTTGACAGTATCCTTGCTCGTATTTGCTACTGCTTTTTTTCGGATGCTAATGCCTGCACAATAGCAGTTTATAAGGATCAAATGGCACTATTATCAGCCCGATTATAGGTTGATGTATTTCAAGATAGAATGCTTGAAACTGGGGTTTCTATTATGAAAGAGATTTGGATATCACTAACTGTATCAAGCGTCTGCAC
>CAZGWS010000015.1:0-10861 GCA_964528805.1 uncultured Lentimicrobiaceae bacterium
CCCGATTAGTTATTTAGAGTCAGCATAAAAACGCATATAATATATATTGTCAATAAGATATAGTTACTATTCTTGTTAAAAGTGCAATGATTTTCTATTGAACTGTATAAAAGGCTTACATTTATCCATATCAAAATTTAGTAATAGTAAAATTATAATTCACGTTATCATTTTTTTACTTTTGCGGTAACAATAAACTTCAATTAATATTAACCATGAAAGACTCAATTGCAATATTATGTGGTGGCGGACCTGCCCCCGGAATTAACTCGGTAATAAGCTCAGTATCAATGGTATTTCTAAAATCAGGATACAGAGTAATTGGCATACACGAAGGGTACAAAGGTTTGTTTGCCAATAAACCGGAGATTGAAGAAATTAATTTTCAGTTTGCTGACAACATTCACAAGCAGGGAGGTTCGGCATTACAGATGAGCAGACACAAGCCAAAAGACACTGAATTTTCTACTACATTCTTTACAAAAAACAATGTTCAACTTTTAGTTACCATTGGTGGCGACGATACTGCATCAACAGCTAACAGAATATCCAAGTATTTAAGAAACCACAATGTGAGAATCCAAAATATACATGTACCTAAAACTATTGATAACGATTTACCTTTGCCGGCAGGCATTCCTACTTTTGGTTATCATTCAGCCAAGCAAGAGGGTGTTCGCATTTCACAAACTATATACGAAGATGCACGCACAAGCGGCAACTGGTTTGTACTGGCAGCAATGGGTCGTGAGGCCGGACATCTGGCTTTTGGTATTGGCGCAGCCTGTCATTTCCCAATGATAATAATCCCCGAGATGTTTAATAAAGTTGACATAACATTCGATAAGATTATCAACCTTGTTATTTCGGCAATAATTAAACGCAAAATTGAAGCCATTGATTATGGTGTTGCGATTATTAGCGAAGGCGTTTTTCACTTTATGAGCGATGAGGAAATTAACAACTCAGGCATTAATTTCACTTATGATGATCATGGTCATCCTGAACTAGGTAATGTAAGCAAGGCTCACATATTTAATTTGTTACTACAAAATAAACTTAAGAAACTTGGCTTAAGTATTAAAAGTCGCCCTGTTGAACTTGGCTACGAACTAAGATGTGTAATGCCCAGTGCTTACGACCTTATGTATTGCGGCATGCTTGGCTTTGGAGTTAAAAAACTCTACGACGAAGGCAAAACAGGATGTATGGTTACAGCTGATCCAACCGGCAAAATAGCACCTCTTTACCTTGATGATGTTGCTGACAAATCGGGCAAAGTGCAGCCTCGCCTTGTTGACATAAACAGCGAAAAAGCGCAGATGGTTTTTAACGATGGACTACAGTTTGTTGGTCCCGGAGATTATGAAAATGCCCGAAGATTTGTAAGCAACCCACAGCAGTTTGACTTTAGAGATATATTAGGCTGGTAGTTAGGATAAATTGATTAGAACTAAACTAAAAAAGATTTTTTTAATCAAACCCTGAAAAAGTCTTGCATTTGTAGTTATACTAATATGCTTATCGTAACAACTAACAGGAATAAAAAACTGATAAACCAAAAAATAATACTAATGGCTTTAGGGCGTAGTTGATTGTCGGAAGTGAGTAAAGGGAATTAATAAGTCATTTTTTAAATACTAACGGTATCAACAGTAATGTATCGCTGCTAATATTAAATTTAGCATTTTTAAATGTTGGTGGCAACTTTAACTTAGTGGCACAATAATTTGATATTCCTACCGGCTCTGTGGGTATGTTAAATTCCCGGCTGTCTAATTTTCCATTTCCATTTATATCCTGAAAGGCAGCAATTGCATAATCACCATAAGGGATGTTTACTAATTTAACTGTAATTGTTGTTTTATTTGGAATAATAATTACCGAGTCGGTTGCGCCCTGCTTTAACTTAAAGCTATTTTTGTTATTGTACAAGCCAACAAATAACTTCCCACCATCTAAATTTATATTTGAAATACTTATGGATAAGTTAGCGGTTCCTTTTTTTTGTCCGGATACTGACATAACTAAGACTAATAATGTAACTGTTAAAAAAAGTTTAAACATAGCTATAAATTAAAAAACAAACCCCATAGTTCTCATAGATTTAACAAGGGCATTGTAAAAAGAATTTGCCCAATAATTTCGCAATCCAATTCCCGTGGGGACACCAAAAATTTGCTTTGTTAGCAGCACTTTCTTTGTTTTAATATCAAAAAAGGTTACCCAATAGCTGGCTTGCCGCTTTGGTTTATTATAGCTGTTAACAATAAAAACAAGCCCTACTCCACTTGTGTTACCATCTATCTTATAAGTACTTAATATATCGCTAATAGTATCAGCGTTAAAAATATTTTGTTGGTAATTGCCGGCTTTAATGTGGTTAGCAATATCAACAGCTTTATTACGCATATTAATATAGCTTGTACTGTAATTAATATCCGTCTTGTTAAAATATTTTGCAATATCAAACTTCACAGGCTCATTAAAAACCAAATTATTCCATTCTTCAAAAAATTTATCTGTCAATAAATAAGGGTTGGGAAATGCAGCATTATTTATAAAGTCTGCTTGCGAATAATCGATGCCAAACCATGTAATTTCTTGTGTACAATATACAGCATTTGACTGCGATTTAACGCTTCCTGCCATAATAATTAACGAAATAATTAGTATCCAAAATGCTTTCATCTTATAAATATTTATCTGTTATCAATAAAAATTATTGGCTTACGATTTCCGCCTTTCAACTGCATTGCTGTAATTTCGGAAGGTTTAAGAAACTTAATATTTGGTGCTACCCTAAGTTTTGCCCTAAAGTCATCTTTAATCCTCTTTTCAGTAGTTTTTGTAACGCTATTACATCCGGCATTAATAAGCAGCTCATCTACTCCAAGGCTGGATGTTGATACTTCTACAACATAATTTTCAACACAATCTATTTCGTTTAATACATCGTAAACTGATGGTGGATAGAGAGTTGTGCCCTTTAACTTTATCATTTGTTGCTTACGTCCAATTACAGGTCCGAGTCGCATAGTGGTTCTTCCGCAAGCACATGGCTCGGTATGATGATGGCAAATATCGCCTGTTTTAAATCTAAGTAAAGGCATGGCTTCAACGCCAAGAGTGGTAATTGTTACTTCACCGGGGTCGCCATCTTTAACAGGGAGGTTATCTTTATCAAGAAACTCAACTATTATCATTTCCGGATGGTGATGACCACCACGCCCTTCGGAGCATTCGGTAAAAGCAGTCCCCATCTCGGTAGATGCGTATGTTGAGTATAATTTCAAGTTCCAATTATCAACAATTTTTTTGCCAAGAGTGTTCAGACTGAAATCAGGGTTACGTATGGGCTCGCCTATGCATACCGCCTTTTTTACCGATGAATTAGTGTAATTGATACCGTTATTGTTGGCATAATTAATAAGCTTTGGTATAAACGATGGAACTGTGATAAAACCTGTTGTATTAAATTTGGCAATCGATTCAAATTGAAGTTTTTGCAGCCCCGGACCGGTACGTACAATCCCGGCACCAAGCTTTCGTAATCCTAAAAAATATGCCATGCCTGCCATAAATCTTTTGTCAAGAGTAACTAATAGTTGAAAAATATCATCATCGGTTGTATCGGCACACGAAAATGAGATATACTCGTTGTAAGCAAGACGATCAAGATCGGCATTTGTCATGGCAAAAGTAACCGGTTCACCCATTGTACCTGACGTTGTAACATAGTCAACTATTTTTTTATTACCAACGCAAATAAAATCGTTATTGTATTTTTGAAGGTCGTCTTTTGTTGTTACAGGAATTTTGGATAGATCTTCGAGAGATTGAATCTCATCAATATTAATATTATTTTCAGCAAATAATCTAATATAGAACTTTGAGCTATTCTGTAAATAGATTAATGCATCTCGAAGTTTATTTTCCTGAAAAATTTTTATTTCAGAGCGTGATTTTTTTTCTATTTCGGGAATAAACATATTATTATATTTAGCTAAACCTTATTTTTATCAGCTATTGGTTTGCCATTTTTCTTTTTTCAATTTCACTAATTTTTTCATTTACCCTTGCCTTAATTTTTGTATTTTCAAATTCCTTTGTTAAGGCTTGTTTATAATACGCTAATGCTTTTTCTTTCTCATTACGTACAAAATAATAATTTGCGGCAAGCACATAGCCCTGATAATATTCTATATTACTATTAATAAGCTTATTAACAAGTTTATCTTCGTTATCAATTTTAGTATTTCCTTTAATATGTTTTCGTATTTCCTTACGCAGTTTTTTATATTCAATAAAATTTCTATATGCACTACTGTATAAAAACGGAGTGGGTGCTATATTAAGTGCTGTATCATACAGAACAGTATTTTCGTTAACATTTTTAGCATTTAACACATCGGGGAGGTTGTACGAAAGGTATTCGCCCAGTTGATAAGGGGAGGTTGAAATCCAGAAGTCTAATTTTTCGGGCAGAAAAATAATGCTATGATGGGAAATCATCTGTGCCATAGTTTTTTCATTTCCTATTCCAATATTAACATCATCTAAACCATTGTGATCACGAAGAATGTATGCGGCATCTTTATAATCTATTTTTTTATTGTTACTAATTAGTTGCTTACAGCGCAATTCGCGATAAACAGATGCAGATTCTTTTTTATATTCAATATTATTAGCATCTGTGCTAAACACAGTGCTTTGAAAATGGTTTGCACAAACTAAGCTCGTATCGCTAACTTTAAAGATGCCTAATTTTGATGGCGACTTCTCTATTATTATTGTATTATTATCAGCCGCCGAGCCCACAAAAATAGATTCAGACACAAATATTTGACGTTTTTTTGCAATTTCAATTGCTTCATCAATATTTCCGGCATATTGGAGTATTTCGTGTACTAATAACGAGATTGGCATTTTTGCTTTGGTGGGGATGTCTGATTTAGCTGCATTAATAGTAACCGTTAATCCGGCTTCATTCATACCAGAAACCACCCCAATCATGCTTGCCCAAGTAACGTACACAAATTTATGACCCTTTTGGGGATTTACAAATACTACAATTTTGTTTTTTGCGAAAGTGTTGTTAATGTAAAAGTCGAAATTACGACCAATTATCATTGAGCTATCAGGAGTGTGCAAATTGGAGGCAAACGAAGTGCAACCCACTAAAGCAAGGCTTTGCAAGGCATGACCAATATCATGTGCACCATGGTAATTTAACATTCGCTCGTATTTGTTTCCAATGTAGTCGTAGCCATCAGCTGCACTAAATGATACGCCATAAATCTCCTGTAAGTACTCGTTTGGAATATACTTATCAATATCACGATTAAACCAAGCGATGAAATACTTTAAAAATCGCAAATATGATTTCGAGGGTATTAATTTATTAATCTGCTCAACAAAAGCATCTTCCTGTACCTTAATTAGCTCTTTGGTAAGTTTCCCGTTTATTACACCAATTTCAAAAGGGCTTCCCTCCAAATACATTTCCCAAAGACCGTATTTGTTTTTTTTAAGCCAGCTATTACCTATCTTATAAAAGTTGGGGGCAGGATTTTCACGCTTTACTTTCAGTATTGATAAATCGGTAATTTTGGGTGGGGTGATTTTTGTTACAATATTAAAATAAATAATTAGTCCTGTAATAATTATTACCATTATTATCAGCGCATTACGTAATCTTCGCCACCCTCTTCCTTTTCGTTTTATCTTAGTCTTCTGCATTTATCTCTTTTAAAATATTATTAATGCCAACAAATTCTCCACAAGTTATTATTGAGCTAAGGCTTACTCCCAACACGCCATGCAGATTTAAATTTTGACCGGTAAAAAATAAGTTGTTAATTTTTGTTCGCGGTGATATATACGATCCAACCGGATTACTACTATCTCTTAAAGTACCGTACATAGATCCGTTTGGCGTGGAAAGATAATCATAATATGTAAGTGGTGTTGAAACATTAAAATCAATTATATTTCCTTTTAAATCAGGAAATGACTTTATCACCAAATTTATTAATTCCGTTGCCTTTTTATTTTTAAATGATAGATAATCATCTCCGCGTTTGTTTATCGGCAAATCTTTCCATTGTTCAACCTCATCAAACCTCATATGTGTCAACAAGCTAATACAATTTGTATATTCATTTCCCTTTTCAGAGATTTCACAATGCATAAAATAATGCTCAGGCCACAATTTTTCGTCATAATATGAAGCGTACCAAACATCATTACGTTTGTAGTAATTATAATTCGCATTTATGTACTTAAACGTATTTTTTTTAATTATTAGATGTACCGAAAAAGCAGACATAGTATTTTCCTTATTAACCATTCTGTTTCTAAACGACTTTTTAATACTTCCTTCGCCAATCATATCCATTGTTGCAGCAGGATGCACATCAGAAATCACATAATCAGATTCATACTTTATCCCATCATGAGTCTCAACATCTGTTACTTTACTATCGTTAATAACCAAATTAACTACCTTTTTTCTTGTTATGACGTTACCTCCATTTTCAATAATTTGATTTTTCAACTTATTTGCAATCTTGTTTGAACTGCCAACAACTCGATACGAGCTACTGATGTAATGGTAATTAATAAGGGCATGAACATAAAACGGTGATTTTTCTTTTACCCCTGCATAAACAAAATTTAGTGCGCTTAACACTTGTTGTAATTGTGTATTATTAGTTAACGAACATATAGTATCCCATGTATTTGTAGTAAGATACCGGTATAAATTTTCCGACTTGTTTTCGACATATTTTAACAAATAAATATCCTGCGTACTTACTACTTTGTGAATCTCTTCAACATAGTTATCAATGGCTTCTTTTTCATCAGGAAAATATTTACACATCTGCTTTTTGAAATTTTCAAAACCCATTGGAAAACGATATTCTTTCCCATCAATATTAAACACATCAAAACCCTCATCATCAAGCCGTTTATAATCGATACCATCAAACAGATTGAAATATTTAAATATATTATTTAATGGTTGCCCCTTATCAAGTCCGCCAATATAATGCATCCCCGTGCTAAACGTACAGCCTTTTCTATTAAAAGTTTGTAACGATCCGCCAATTTGTGAATTTTTCTCAAGCACTAACACTTTATAGCCTTTGCGGCTAAGAATTACACCACATTGCAACCCCCCAAGTCCGCTGCCTACTATTATTATGTCGTATTTATTATCCATGGTAATTATTCCAAACAGAGTTTTTTGCAAATATATTAAGAAAATGACGGGGCAACATTAAATGATATCATTATTGATACTGATAAATTAATATACGTATTTCTATATAAGACTGATTGTCAGCAACTAATACACAACTATTGATTGTAGGTTAATGGGAGTTTCTAACATGCCTCTCGGCTTTATAGGATGATCGTACCAGCGGACCGCTCTCAACAAATTTAAATCCCAAATTTAACCCTGCAACTCGATATTCCTCAAACTGTTGTGGTGTTATGTATTCTTTAACCATTAAATGCTTTTTAGTAGGTTGTAAATATTGCCCCAAAGTAACAACCTCAACACCAACGTTACGCATGTCTATAAGGGTTTCAATAACTTCCTCTTGCTTTTCCCCCAAGCCCAGCATAAGTCCCGATTTTGTTATAACTCCGGTATCAGAAATTGTTTTTAATGCACCAAGGCTAACATCGTATTTAGCCCTACTCCGTGCCCATGGTGTTATGCGTCGTACTGTTTCTAAATTATGAGAAACCACTTCCTGCCCTGCGTTACAAACCCGGACGATCAATTCCTCTCTTCCGTCAAAATCAGGAATAAGAGTTTCAATAGATGTGTTAGCATTTAATTTTTTTATTTCCTGTACTGTTTTTATCCAAATGTGTGTACCAAGATCATCTAAGTCATCACGATCAACCGAGGTTAACACGCAGTGTTTCAGTTTCATTAATTTCACCGAATTTGCAACTCTAACCGGCTCCTGTTTGTCAACGGCAAGAGGTCTTCCGGTTTTTACATTACAAAATCCACATGAACGTGTACAAATATCTCCCAGAATCATCAATGTAGCTGTACCACGCCCCCAGCACTCATCCATATTAGGGCAATGACCGCTGGTACATATTGTGTGAAGTTTATTTTCCTCAACAATTTCTCTTACCAATCTATATTGTTTGCCAACAGGTATTTTGCTTTTTAACCAGTATGGCTTTCTTGTTATTTTATCCAAAGTTATTGTATTTTACTATTGTGTTTGTCATCTGCAAAATTAATAAATTCCATACTATAACGCCTTGAATATACCATGTATAATCATAAACAACAAAATAGCATGGAGTCAATTTGAAACGCATAAGCCTATTTTACTATTTTTGTTGATAATTAATTAAATAGCAGATGTCGTTAATATTAAAAAATGCAAGTTTTATCAACTGGCGTACCTTAAGCTTTTCGCAAACAAATGTAAAAATAGAAGAAGGCGAACACGGATTAGTTTCCTTATACGATAATCTTAATGAAATTAAGTCAAAACCTGATGATGAGATAATTGATTGTAACGGAAAATTTGTAACCAAATCATTTGTTGTGGGTCATCACCATGCCTATTCAGCATTAGCGAGGGGCATGCCTGCTCCCCAAAAATCACCATCAAATTTTATTGAAATATTAAAATATATATGGTGGAATCTCGATAAGGCTCTTGATAAAGAAATGATTGAGGCTAGTGCTCTTGCTACTGCAATGGCATGTGCAAAAGCAGGTACTACATTTGTAATTGATCACCATGCTTCACCAAATTACATCTCAGGATCTCTTAATATTATCGCTGATGCGTTTAACAAAGTAGGTATTAACAATCTGCTTTGCTACGAAATTACTGACAGAGACGGGAAAGACAAAGCACGGTTAGGTTTATCTGAAACACAAAAATATCTGGCAAATTATCAGGGTTTAGTAGGCTTACATGCGTCATTTACTGTATCTGATGATACTCTTAAAAAATCAGTAAACCTAATGAATAAAACCAACTCAGGTATTCATATTCATGTAGCCGAAGATAGTTATGATCAGAAGCAGTGTATAAATAAGCACCATAAGCGAGTTGTTGAACGGTTAAATGATTTTGGCGTACTAAGCTCTTCAAAAACCATACTGGCACATTGCTTGCACATTGATGATAATGAACGTAATATTATTAAACACTCACCGGCATTTGTTGTCCAAAATACCGAAAGCAACCTAAATAATAATGTTGGTTGTTTTAATTCCAAAGGATTAGGCAATAACATAATGCTCGGTACCGATGGTATGCACAGCGATATGATAAGAAGTGTACAAGCTGCTTTTTTTGTTGGTCAGGATATAGATAACATTGATTTTACATCTGTATATCGACGTTTTAGAAATGCCCATAGTTATTTAAATAGCAATAATTTTAATGGCGATGGCGAAAATAATTTAATTGTACTTGATTACGATTCTCCAACAGAAATAAATGAAGATAATTTTCTTAGTCACTTTGTTTTCGGATTAAGGGCAAGCCATGTGCAACATGTTATATCAAACGGTAGGCTAATTGTTAAAGATAAGATTATTAAAACGGTGGATGAAAAAGAAGTTATTACCTTTACAAAATCACAGGCTAACAGATTATGGAAAAAACTTTAATAAAAATTAAATAAAAATGGATACACAAATATTGCTCTGGATTGGATATGTGGCTTCCGGAATTATAGCCTTTTCGATGACCATGAATTCCATTGTAAAGTTTAGGTGGATTAACCTTGTAGGAGCATCCGGTTTTGCCACTTACGGATTTTTAATAGGAGCCTTCCCTGTAATGGCACTCAACGGTTTTATTGTTGCTGTTGATATATATTATCTGTTAAAAATATATACGAAAAATCAACTGTTTGATACACTTGAGATAAGACATGACAATAAATATCTGTTAAAGTTTTTATCCTATCACAATGTCGAGATACAAAAGTTTTTTCCCGGCTTTAAATACAAACCCGAGATGAATACTGTAAGCTTTTTTGTGCTGCGAAATATGGCTGTAGCAGGAATATTTTTGGCCCACAGCGAAGACGACAATGTATTAAAAGTTGGACTTGATTATGTTGTACCCGAATATCGTGATTACAAAAACGGCAAATACGTTTATCACAGATTAAAAGACGATTTTATTAAAGAAGGATATAAAAAAATCGTTGCTGAAGGTATAACAAAAAGTCATATTAAGTTTTTGCGTAAGTTTGGCTTTAAAGAAAACAGCAGCGGATTATTTGAAAAAGAGTTATAATATTAATCTTTCTAAATGACTAAATACTAACACTTTAATGAGCGAGGCTAACAAAATAACCAATTATAACAGCTTGTCAATAATATTTGTAACTTCTGTAATTACAGCAATATGTGCATTTATTATAGTCTTTTTCTTTGTAAACTATGCCTCATTCTTTTTTGCTAACGACTTTGGTATTCATGCCCTATTAAATCTAAATGGAATAAGCTTTCCTGAAGGGACAAATCATGTTATCTGGTCGCGAGATGCTATGATTACAATATTGCTGTCAAAGCCTCTTGCCGCATTTGGTGGTGGTCTTGCCTTTTTTGTCATCCTTATAACGGGGATAAAAAAAACGTCAAGTATTGTGCTATTGCTATTTTGGCTAAATGTTTTTGCATTTAATTTAGCCTTTGGAGTGCTAATTGACGACGCAATAACAGGTACTGGAACTTACGAAGTTGCCACAGCAATGAATATTGATAACACTTACTTATTGATAATGTCAATAATATTAGCTTTTATTTTATTTAAAATAGGAATAATGGATGGCAGACTTATAA
>CAZGWS010000015.1:10961-26955 GCA_964528805.1 uncultured Lentimicrobiaceae bacterium
GTAATAGATGTTGCATTCATTTGCTTATTGCTAATAACCACCATTATTCTAATTATCCTAATGAAAAATGGTATTATAATAAAGTAGCTTGCCGAAATCTATTAAATTAAAATATGGCTAAATATTATTTTTTATACTTTTAGCAAAATATTACATAAACATAAATTAGTTATGAAAAAATTACTTATTTTTATTTTAGTTATATCTGTTGGATTTTCAAGCGCAGAAGCAAAAAAGAAAAAGAAAACAGTTAAAAAAGACAGTCTTTCATCATCAATTTTTAACGGATTAAAATGGAGGAGTATAGGTCCCGCTTTTGTGTCAGGGCGCATTGCCGATTTTGCAGTTACCCCAGACAACTTTAGTACTTATTACGTAGCTGCTGCTTCAGGACACATCTGGAAAACTACCAACAATGGTCTTACCTTTAACCCGGTATTTGATAATTATGGAGCTTACTCAATAGGGTGTCTTGCCATGGATCCAAACAATAGTAATGTTGTATGGGCAGGAACCGGTGAAGACAATCACCAACGAGCTTTAGGCTATGGCAATGGCGTTTATAAAACTACCGATGGTGGGGCTTCATGGAAAAATATGGGCTTGACAAATTCGAGACAGATTGGCGAAATACTTATTGACCCTCGAAACTCAGATGTTATTTATGTTGCCGCCGAAGGTTCTGCATGGGGTCCCGGTATCGAGAGAGGAGTTTTTAAAACTACTGATGGTGGTAACACCTGGAAAAAAGTATTATTTATAAGTAAGAATACAGGTGTTGCAAATTTGAGCTTTGAGCCAGGTAACCCTGATGTTATATATGCCGGTGCCGAACAGCGCAGACGCCGTCAGTTTGGTAAAATTGGTGGTGGTCCTGAGTCAGCATTCTACAAATCTACTGATGCCGGTACTACCTGGAATAAACTAAAAAAAGGTTTCCCTGATGTAGATAAAGGGGGTATGGAAATAGTAGTATCGCCTGCTGATCCTAATATTGTTTATGCCATGTTTGAAGCATCAAATGGTAAAGGCGGTACTTATCGCTCAACAAACAAGGGAGCTTCTTTTACTAAACAAAATGATTATTATAGTAGTGGTCAGTATTTTAGTGAGCTTTTTTGCGATCCGGTAGATGCCGATAAACTTTATTCAATAGATACAAGAACAAAAGTGAGTACCAATGGTGGCAAAACATGGGATAATATCGGCTTAAGCCATCGTCATGTTGACGATCATGCCATGTGGATCGACCCTAATAATACAAAGCATTTTCTTATTGGTGGTGATGGCGGAGTGTACGAAAGCTGGGATGGTGGCAAGTCGTATAGCCATGTAACTACACTGCCTATCACACAGTTTTACAGGGTAGAAGTAGATAATACAGAACCATTTTACTGGGTTTATGGCGGAACGCAAGATAACGCAAGTATAGGCGGCCCTTCACAAAATACTAAATCGGGGGGTGTTGCCAGCGATGAATGGGTTGTAACCTTAGGTGGCGATGGTTTCTGGCAAGCAGTTGACCCCGAAAATACTGATATAGTTTACTCCGCTTATCAATATGGTAACATATTTAGATATGATAAAAAATCGGGTGAAAAAATTGGTATTAAGCCAATGCCACAGAAAGACTCACTTACATACAGATGGAACTGGGATACCCCGTTTATACTGAGTCCTGGTTCAAATACAACATTATATATTGCAGCTAATAAAGTATTTAAAAGTACTGACCGCGGTAATTCGTGGAAAGTAATTAGTGGTGATATTACCCGTGATGAAGATAGAAATCAATTTAAAATGATGGGTAAATATTGGCCTGCTGATGCTGTTGCCAAAGATGTGTCAACATCGCAATGGGGAACTGCCGTCGCATTAGCCGAATCACCTCTAAAAAAAGGATTAATTTATGTTGGCACTGATGACGGATTAATCCAAATAAGCGATAACGATGGTAAAAGCTGGACAAAAATATCTACTTTTCCCGGTGTTCCCAATTATACTTTGGTAAGTGATATACTCCCATCGAGATTTAACGAAAATGTGGTTTATGCTTCATTTAATAATGTAAAAAGCGATGACTTTAAACCATATCTACTAATGAGTACCGATAAAGGACATACTTGGTCGTCAATAACCTCTAACTTACCTGATAATCAATCTGTTTATACTATAGCTCAAGATCCCGTAAAAGAAAATTTGCTATTTGTTGGAACAGAACTTGGTATTTATTTTACTGTTGATGGTGGTAATAATTGGGTAAAATTAGGCTCAGGATTACCGGATGTCGCTGTTCGCGATATCACAATACAAGAAAGAGAAAAGGACTTGGTTATAGCTACTTTTGGTCGGGGTTTTTATATAATCGACGATTACTCACCACTACGTGAAATAACAGCAGAAAAGATAAAATCTGATACGGCAATATTATTTCCTATAAAGGATGCATTGATGTATATTAAAAGTGGTGGAGGTCATTACGGTGCAGGAGCAGGATATTATCAGGCAAAAAACCCTGATTTTGGAGCTGTTTTCACTTATTATTTAAAAGATGTACCAAAGTCGCTGAAATCTAAACGTCTTAAAAAAGAAAAAGAGTTATTTAAAAATGGGAAGCCAATCCCTCAGCCCTCAAAAGCAACTCTGAAAGCAGAAAATAATGAGACCGGACCATATTTGATTTTTACAATTGAAGATGAGCAAGGCAATGTGGTTAGAAATATATATAAAAAGCCATCAACCGGCATCAATAGAATTAACTGGGATTTACGCTATAAAAGTACAAATCCGGTTAGTTTAAAAAACGACAAATTTGATCCTCTTAAGAAAAATTGGGAAAGCTTACGAGCTTTGCCCGGTAAATATACGGTTTCAATGTCTATGTTCAATAATGGGAAACAGGAAATGCTTGCAGGTCCTGTTCAGTTCAATACGGTTGTTTTAAATAATACTACTCTTCCGGCTGCTTCAAAAGAAGATGCTAATGCTTTTTATCAAAAAGTTGCCGAGCTGATGCGTACGATGTCGGGAGCTATGGATTACAGAGATGAACTTGCTAAGAAGACAGCATATATTCAACAAGCATTACAGACAATGACCGGTTCAACGGTTGAAATAAAAAATAAAGCCAATACTATAAAAATTGAGCTTGATAGTATTAACTTACTGTTTAACGGAACTCCTGCTAAGGCAAGTGCCGAAGAAACACCACCTGAAATTGTATCTCTTAGCGATAGGCTAAATTCTGTTGTTTACACATCATGGCAATCAACATCAGCTCCCACAAGTACACAAAAAATGAATTATAATGTACTCATGGAAGAGTTCCCTCCGGTACTTAAAGAGTTACATACTATTAATAATAAGCTAAATACTATCAACAATTATCTCGACAAGATGAAAGCACCACACACCCCGGGCAGAATACCTAAATTATAAAATACTTATTACTACAAAGTACTTTGTAATATAAAGTTATAAGACCTTTGCAAATCAAATTATTGATCTGTCAAAGGTCTTGTTATTTGTAATTATTGTTGGTACAACCTGCTAAACAGGTATTTACAAAGCTAATCATGACTTGAGTTGATTAAGCGCATAGCCTATTCTTGTTAAGATTTTCTTTTTAAAGCATCCCAACCTTGAGCCTCAATATCTACTGATGTATTATCGTTGGTAATTAGTTTTTCTCCTTCTGAAGCATCTGTCATGTACCCGATTATTGATATCCCGTCAATTTTTTTAATTTTTTCATAATCACTTTGTTTAACTGTGAACAGCAACTCATAATCCTCTCCTCCATTTAGGGCTGCAATAGACGGAACAATTTTAAATTCTTTAGCCATATCGAATGTAGTTTGATCGATAGGGATTTTTTCTTCAGAGATAACACATCCTGTATTTGATGCCTTGCAAAGGTGTTTTACATCTGATGCCAACCCATCACTAACATCAATCATAGAAGTTGGATGAATATTATTTTTTTCAAGTAAATCAACAACGCCTGTACGTGCTTCAGGTTTTAACTGCCTCTGAAGCATATAATCATGTTGTGTTAAATCGGGTTGTATGTTGGGATCACCCTGAAATGCTTTTTTCTCTCTTTCGAGGATGAGTAAGCCAATATACGCTCCACCTAAGTCGCCCGAAACGCAAATCAAGTCATTTTCTTTTGCTCCTTTTCTATAAACAATTTTATCTTTTTCAACTTCTCCAATAATAGTAGCAGAAATTACAAGTCCTGAATTACTGGCGGTTGTGTCGCCACCCACAAAGTCAACGCCATAAACTTCACAAGCAGCTTTAATACCCTCATAAATTTCTTCAATTGCTTCAACAGAAAATTTTGCAGCAACACCGAGTCCAATAAGCAACTGCTTTGGTTTGCCATTCATTGCAGCAATATCCGAAAAATTAACTACCGCAGCTTTATAACCCAAATGCTTTAAAGGAGCATAAGTTAAATCAAAATGCACACCCTCAAGCAATAAATCTTTTGAAATAAGCGTAAGCATGTCTTTTTCGGGTCTTATTACGGCAGCATCATCCCCAATTCCAAGTAATGTTGAGTTATTATTAATTTTAATATCTGATGTTAGCTTTTCAATAAGCCCAAACTCACCTAAATCAGAAAGTGGCGTTAATTTTGTCTTTGAATCATCCATTGCAATAATTTTTGTGCAAAAATACTTCAATTTTCGCAGATGCTTTTTATTAACGCAGGGCAACTTAGGCTTTGTTACCAAATAAGTTGACTAAAGCAAACGAAGTTATTTTGTGCGATAACAAGGCAAAAACCACAGGCATTGCCATAGCTACAGCGAGTATTTTAAACGAATGTAGCGTGTAAAAGAGCAAGTTTGAATGGTCAAGTTATTTCGTAGCAATGCCTTACTATAATTAAGCTTAAAAAATAAATATCCGAAATTTATTCTTTTATAATCATGAAAAATATAATTTTACCACACGAAAGATTATCAATTAAAGAATAAAATTATGATAGAACTAAAAGTTAACTACACCAATGCTTTAGGAATTGTAAAACAGCAAGATATATTAAATTTTCAGAATCAAGTTAATGATAGTTACAATTTGCTGAAAACAAAAACAGGTGTAGGCAACGATTTTTTAGGTTGGATAGATTTACCAAATAAAATTGATGACAATATAATTAGCAGAATTGAAAATGTAGCAAAAAACATAAGGGCAAAATCAGATGTATTTGTTGTTATTGGAATCGGAGGATCGTACCTCGGTGCAAGGGCTGTAATTGAAGCCTTATCAAATTCATTTGCACAATTAAACAGGGAAAATAATAATCCTATAATTATTTATGCAGGTCAAAACATAAGTGAAGACTATATGTTTGATCTCATTAAAGTCCTCGACAATAATGATTATTCTCTTGCAATTATCTCAAAATCAGGTACCACAACAGAGCCGGCAATTTCTTTTAGAATATTAAAAAATCATCTTGAACATAAGTATGGTAAAAGTGAAGCCAAAACACGGATAATAGCAATTACGGATAAGGAGCGAGGGGCACTTAAAAAATTGGCTGATAATGAGGGTTATGAATCGTTTGTTGTACCCGATGATGTAGGTGGCAGATATTCAGTACTTACACCGGTGGGGTTGCTTCCAATTGCTGTTGCAGGGTTTAATATAAGGAAATTGCTTGAAGGTGCTGTAAAAATGAAAACTCATACTGAATTATCATCAAGCATAAATGAGAATCCTGTTTCGGCATATGCTGCGGTTAGAAATGCACTTTACAACGCAGGTAAAATTATTGAGATAACAGTTAACTATGAGCCAAAGCTTCACTATTTTACTGAGTGGTGGAAACAACTTTATGGAGAAAGTGAAGGTAAGGATAATAAAGGTATTTTTCCGGCAGGTGTTGGATTTACAACTGATTTGCATTCAATGGGGCAATATATTCAAGATGGGCGGCGTAATCTGTTTGAAACTGTGATATCAGTAAAAAGACCAACACACAATGTAAAAGTACCAATAGATTATAATAATTTTGACGGGCTTAACTACATAGCAGGCAGGGCGTTGCACGAAGTAAACCATATGGCTGAAACGGGTACGACCCTGGCTCATGTTGATGGTGGAGTGCCAAACATCCAGATTGAAATCCCAAATATTTCAGAAGACACATTAGGTCAGCTAATTTACTTTTACGAAATGGCCTGCGCCATAAGCGGATATCTGTTGGGGATAAATCCGTTTAATCAACCGGGAGTAGAAGCCTATAAGAAAAACATGTTTGCTTTACTCGGTAAATCCGGATTTGAAAAAGAAACTGAGGCAATAAAAAAGAGGTTGGCAAGTATATAGCAGTTATTTCTACGATGATGTAGTTTTTTAACATATAGTAAAATCTTGTTAGCTTCACTTACAAAACCTTTTACACACACAAAGTACTGATTACTAAAAGCATGAGTAATAGTTATTTAGGGCTTGCTGAAAAGTTCGGAAATGCGTTAGATTTGGAGCTTGTGAATTGTAGATGTATAGAAATACTTCAATATGAACAAGTATCAAAGATGATGTGCTTCCGGACAGCCAAACATATTAAATTTTAATATGGATAAATGTAAGCCTTTTATACAGTTCAATATACATTTCTTGCACTTTTAACAAGAATAATAACTATATCTTATTGACAATATATATATTATGCGTTTTTCAGCAAGCCCTATTTACTAAAATAGTATTATATTTGCAGCCCGAAAATTATTAAACTAATATAATCATATAAATTATGTCAGAAATAGCAGTTGAAAACAAACTTCAATACAAAGTTGCAGACATCGCTTTGTCCGAATGGGGACGCAAAGAAATAGATATTGCAGAGAAAGAAATGCCTGGGTTAATGGCAATTCGTAATAAATATTCAGAAGAAAAGCCTTTGAAAGGTGTTAGAATTACCGGTTCGTTACACATGACAATACAAACAGCCGTTCTTATTGAAACTCTTGTTGAGCTTGGCGCCGACGTTAGGTGGGCAAGTTGTAACATATTCTCAACACAAGATCATGCCGCAGCAGCCATTGCTAAAGCGGGAGTGCCTGTTTTTGCATGGAAGGGTGAAACACTAAAAGAATACTGGTGGTGTACAAAACAAGCATTAACTTTTGCTGATGGCTTAGGACCTCAATTAATTGTTGACGATGGTGGTGATGCCACATTGTTGATACACAAAGGTTTTGCTGCCGAAAACGATCCCTCTACATTAAACGTGGAGCCGGAAAGTGAAGAAGAAGGTGAAGTGTTAAGAGTATTAAAAGAGACATTAAAAGAAGACCCAAATAAATGGCACAGAACTGTAAAAGACTGGAAAGGTGTATCGGAAGAAACAACTACCGGCGTTCATCGTTTATATCAGATGTTCGACAAAGGCGAGCTACTAGTTCCGGCAATTAATGTAAACGACTCTGTTACAAAATCTAAATTTGATAACCTTTACGGATGTCGTGAGTCGTTAGCCGATGGTATAAAACGCGCTACTGATGTTATGCTTGCAGGCAAAGTTGTTGTTGTTGCAGGTTATGGTGATGTAGGCAAAGGCTCGGCTCATTCAATGAAAACCTATGGTGCAAGAGTAATAATTACCGAAATTGATCCAATTTGTGCTCTTCAAGCTGCCATGGAAGGCTTTGAAGTAACTACAATGGAGGAAGCCGTTAAAGAAGGAAATGTTTTTGTAACTACTACCGGAAACAAACATGTTATCACCGCCGAGAATATGGCAAACATGAAAGATCAGGCAATTGTATGTAACATAGGGCATTTCGACAATGAAATTCAAGTTGCAGAAATGGAAACTATCACAACAAAGACAAATATTAAACCTCAGGTTGACAAATACACTTTTGAAGATGGGCATTCTATTTTCTTGCTGGCAGAAGGTCGTTTAGTAAATCTTGGCTGCGCAACAGGTCATCCTTCTTTTGTTATGAGCAACTCATTCACAAATCAAACTTTGGCGCAAATTGATTTATGGGAAAAAAGAGATGAGTATGAAGTTGGCGTTTATCGTCTTCCTAAATATCTTGATGAGGAAGTTGCACGACTGCATTTAGCTCAAATTGGTGTTAAACTTACTAAGTTATCACAAGAACAAGCTGATTATCTTGGTATTAAAGTTGATGGTCCGTATAAAGCTGATCATTATAGATATTAAAATTGGGTCCACTCAAAATTAAAGCAATTAAAAAAAGCAGCTATAATATTATACTATAGCTGCTTTTTTCGTTTTAAACGATTATGATTGTTATCAATAGTTCGTGTAGTTTTTGTTTCTCGATAAGTCGCAAAGAGTTGATTATCATCATCGTAGCTATTTACCGCTCATCTTGTAAGTACTTGATTTAGTATGCGTTATAAAACTTTAACGAACTATTGTGTTAGAGTACACTCAACTTTTCAGTTTTTGTTCCGTTATCCGAATCAATTTGAATTACATAAACACCCTTGTTTAATGATTCAATGTTAAGATTAACCTTATCTTGATCAAGAGCAACCTCATAAACTTTTCTACCGTTTACATCATAAATACTTACACGTTTAATATTACTACCTGATTGAATAGTAATATTATTTGTAGCTGGGTTTGGATAAAGTTTAGTGAATTTTTCACCTACATTATTTATTCCAACTATATCTGCAATATTCACTTTTACGGTCTGCATAACTTCTTTAGTATCTACATCTTGAATAAAAGCTACCAGCTCACAATTTTCTATTGGATAGGTAACATTTATAGTATAATCGAGTACAACAGGTTCGTTTAGATTAAAAGTTGTAGGCGTTCCTGCGGATCCAGGATACATTCCACGACAAACATAGTCAAGCTTATCCATTCCTTGCCAGCTGTATGCAATATTTGATTCTGTTAAAGCCAGAAATACGCTCATGTTTGTACCAGCATATTCAAATATTTTATTAGCCGTAATTTCTACATCATAATCCATAGGTAAAGAGCCATCACTTACATCAATATTAAGTTCAAACCACGATGGTTTCGTAATCCTATCGTCAACTATTGGGTAATATGCCGGGTACGAACTTACTGTATGACTTCCGCCAACAACATCGCTACCACCATCAAACCAAGCAGTTGGATAACCTGTTATGTTGTAGTAGCTGGTACGATCAGCAGATTCAGGGATATTAAACGGATCGCCACTATTATATGAATGGTATTCGATAATTGCGGCTTCGTGTCCATTTTCAATCAGATCGTCGGCACCCATGGCAGACCCTGGGCAATATTGGCAACCTGTACCTGTACCTATTTCAACAAGCACAACATCCCTATCGGTTCCTCCATCAATAATAACCTCAGCAGGACCTGCAGGAGCTGATAATCCATTGTCGAAGTACATTGCTTTAACGGTATATTCATAAGTACCCGGCAAGTCAAGATAATCACTAAATGTTGTGTCAGGATCAATACCTAATAATACATTATCTCTAAAAGTATAATAGGTAAAAACATCACCGGTTGCCGGAGTGTTCCAATTAAGTGTAACATCGTTACCGTTTAGGTCAGCAGTTAAATTTTGTGGTGCATCACCAAGAGGAGATTCTTCATAAACAATATCATCATAGTAAAAATCAGGAGGTCCGGTAACATCCCATCCGTAAAAATTAATAGCTGCAAGTTGCAAAGGACCCGGAGTACCAAATGGTCCTAACGTCCACTGCCATCCTATTAAATAGTTACCATCAATAAACACTTCTGCCCAATCGTTATCAAGGTCAATATAATTTTCAACCTCAATCCATGTATCATAATCAAAATTAAAAGTTGCTGCTGCTTCTGCTCCGGCATCAATGCGACCTTGTCCGCCTAAATCGAAAAACACTTGCGTCCCCCATGAGCTATTAGCACCTGCAAAAAGCTGAAGAATATCGTAAAACGCTACTTTACCGGCAGGTACATAAATACTAAAGCTAATTTTATATCTACCTGTAACGGAGTCGCCTAATAAAAGAATATTATCGTTACCAGCACCAATATTAACACTATTTGGAGCCGTTTCTGATTGTGCATCAGACACATATGGGTCTTCAGCACTTCCAGGAGTCTGACTCCATGTTGTCCAGGGTAAGCCGGCTTGTTGAGCTAATTTTTCGCCGGCAGTATAACCATCGAAGTTCTCTTCAAATATTTGTGCTTGCATAGTAACTACTGCAAACAATAAAACACTAAATAATAGGTAAAATTTTTTCATGTGATAATAGTTTTTATGGATATTAATTTGTTAACGAAATCCCAAAAGTAATAAAACTATTTGTTTTAGAGGGAGGTTAATATGGATTCCGATTCAAAACGATGATTTCAAGGGTTGTAAAATTAATAAATTATTGAATAGTAATACTGTTACCAATAAACTAAGATTACAACCAACAAAGCTTATTAGAGCAAATAGTTTTTTGCTAATTTAGTATATTGTGATACTTGATTTTTTCTCCACTTACTTTTGTAGCCCAACTCTTTAGCCATAATTTTAGCAACAGTTGGGGCAGCTTCAATACTTGCTTTGGCATCAATAAGCAACAAGCGTGTTCGGCGTGCCAAAAAGTCTTCGATGTTTCGTGCCATTTCATATCTGATTGACCAAATAATTTCTCCAATATAAATATCATAATCGGGATGCAGTAATTTTTTGTATTCTTTATTTTGGGTTAATAGCTCCTCAATTTTATATGCATCAGAGCCATAAGTACTTAGAGAACCAAAATTAGAAGCATGATTATGATAGCCGTGAATTTGCAAAGTGCTTGTTACTGATTTGCTTTTGGGAAGATTGCCTCTTTGCATAGCCTGCTCAATGGTATCTTCAGCCATTTTTCTGTAAGTTGTCCATTTACCACCTGAAATAGAGATAAGTCCGCTATGAGAAACTGTTATTGTATGATCACGAGAGATAGAAGCTGTATCATCATCATTATCACCGCTTTTAACCAACGGACGCAAACCGGCAAAAATACTTTTAACATCACCTCTTTTAGGATCTTTAGTCAAATATTTAGTAGCATGTAGCAATAAAAATTCAATTTCGCTTTCCAAAGCTATTGGCTCGAGAGGGTAATTTTGTACAAATGTATCGGTAGTGCCAATTAAGGTCCTGTTATGCCACGGAACTGCAAATAATACTCGCCCATCATCGGTATGAGGAACCATAATACCGGTATCACCCACTAAGAAAGATTTATCTAGTACAATATGTACTCCCTGGCTGCTGGTCATGATATCTTTAACATTAATATCGTCCATTCTACGTACAAAATCGGTAAAAACACCTGTAGCATTTATAATTACTTTTGCGTTAATGCTGTAATTTTCATTAGATTCCACATCCCTGACAACAATGCCGGTGAGTCTATTATTTTCTTTAATAAGAGATGTAGCTTTCATATAATTAATCATAGTAGCACCCTGTTCTTGTGCAGTCTGCATAATATTAATAAGCAGTCGTGCATCATCAAACTGGCCATCATGATAAATAACGCCACCGCGGAGTCCTTTGGTTTCAATAGTAGGTATGTATTCCAATGTTTCCTCTTTTGAAAGATAAATTGAGGAGCCAAAGCCTTCTTTTCCGGCAAGCAGATCGTATATTTTGAGACCTATCCCATAAAAAGGACCTTCCCACCAGTCGTAAACAGGCACAACAAATTGCAAATCGTGAACCAGATGTGGGGCATTGCGTCGCATAATACCTCTCTCTTTTAACGCTTCAAGCACTAAAGAAATATTACCTTGTTGTAAATATCGAACCCCACCATGAGCCAACTTTGTGCTTCGGCTGGAAGTGGCTTTTCCAAAATCAGACTGCTCTACCAATAGAACCTTGTACCCTCGCGACGAGGCTTCGAGAGCTGTTCCAACACCGGTAGCTCCACCTCCTATTATGGCAATATCCCACAATGTATTGGTTAAATTTGTATGTGAATATCGTGATTCTTTTCTCATTATTTATTGCATTTTTTAAATTTATTTTTAACTTTATCAATATAGTATAATATTCGACTAATTATTTTTTTTGTTATTGCATTGTTTTCCTGATATGCAAACTCGAATAGCACTTTAGCAAACTCAGGAGTACGAAGATATCCATACGATTTATGTGGATTTCGTTTACCGTTAATTTCATAATTGTTTACAACTAAAAAGTCGATAGGAAACACTCCGTTTTTATTTATTTTAAAATCGTCAGCCAGCTTATAATTTAGTGCGACCTTATCAAGAATATCAGAAAAATTATACCAGTTTTTAGTTATACTTTGAGGTGTTAACATTGAAACTTCATGTGGAAACATCTGTTTCTGCTCGGCTGCAATTTTACTCATTACAACAGGAAATCCTAATGGTGAGCCTGCTGTTACAAAAGTATCAATAGGGATATTAGGAGCCTGATAATTAAGTACATCAAAGGCAATAATAGATCCCATTGAATGGCTTACAAGCATAATTTTATCCGTCTTATATTTTTCCAGCATGTTTATTAACCTCATTCTGATTAGGTCTTTAACCCTGCATAGTTTTTCGTTTTCAATGGTACAGTTCTGCTTATAATAAATATCTAAATCTTTAAAATATTTCCTAACAATAGCATCAGTAATATATGAGTAGTTTAGGCTCAAATCTTTATTAAGAAATATACGATTCAGTTGTTTTCCGATAAAATCCACAATATTTTTTCGGGTGCTATGAGTTTCTATAGGAAAATTTCCAGTAGCCTTTATATATTTTTCATGTAAAAATTCAGGACTATCCTCATTCTTTTCTGAAATGCTTTGTGGCTTATCGTACATTATATCAGCCCAATAAACAAGTTTAAATTTAGGTAAAGCTATGTTGTAGCCATTGGTTTTTAAGCCTTCTATCATTGCAAGCTTCCACCATTTTTCAAGTATTTTTTTTGATGGTTTATTGCCGAGGCCATGAATTCCAATTATAATAATTGCCATACCGTTTAGTTTATTTTCAATTTATTAATAATCCAATAAGCTCTATTTGTTGTAATTCCATCAATACCATTTTTCAATAAAGCACGTGCTTTTTCGGGGTCGTCAACGGTCCAACAGTAAACTATCAGCCCTGCTTTTTTAAACGTTGTAATAAATTTGGGCGTTAACAACTTGCCTGCCCACACATCTATTCCATCTATTTTTAATTTTTTTACGTTGCTAATAATTAGTTTTTTACAGCTACAATAAAGTAATCGGAATAGAATATTATCCAAATTTAACAACCAAAGCATACGATATTCTGGCAATATATTTTTAGCCTTAGACAGCGTATTTTTGTTAAAAGCAATTAATTCAATTTGTGAGTGCTTCAATTTTGACCTTGATAGTTCATCTTTTAATTTTGAAAGAATACTGTCGTTACTTTTAATTTCGATAATTAACTTACCGTCAACAGGTACAGTTTTAAGCACTTCAGCAAGTGTAGGAATATGCTCATTGCCCCAATCTCCGGGCTTATAAAAGCCCGCATTAAGTAGTTTCAATTCTATCAGCGATGATTTTCTAACTAACTTTTTTTCTCCAGTAACTCTTAAAGTATTTTTATCGTGTATAACAACAATTTCATTATCTGCTGTTAGCTGTATGTCAATTTCAACGGCTTTAACGCCTCGCTCCCAAGCAAGGGTTATTGCGGCAAGTGTATTTTCCGGAGCGTCAACAGATTCGCCTCGGTGAGCTATGATTTTAGTTTGATTCATTTTTATAAAAATCATAAAAGTACAAATAAAAATAGCAAACAACTTTTTTCTCTATAATTGCTCAATTTTAGTTAAACTTGCAATCCATAAACGACAATCGAAAATCGACTGTTTATAATTCATTTTCTAAAAACAACGGCATTGTTTAAATTAAAATCAAAAATTGACACTAACTCTAAAGAGTTTAAAAACAATGAAAAAAAGTTTATTAACCTATTGGATGAGTACAAAGAAATACTCAAACAAAGTACTCATGGAGGTTCTGATCGTGCCATAGCAAAGCACAAAAAGCGCGGTAAGCTGCTGGCACGCGAGCGCATCAATTTACTCATTGATGCTAATACACCGTTTTTGGAGCTTTCGCCAATGGCTGTTTACAATCAATATGAAAATGGATTTCCTTCTGCTGGAATTGTAACCGGAATTGGTGTTATCAATGGTCGTGAAACGGTGATTATTGCCAACGATGCTACCGTTAAGGGTGGTTCATATATGCGATATACGCTCAAAAAACATCTGAGAGCACAGGAAATAGCCATGCAAAATCACTTGCCATGTGTTTATATGGTTGATTCGGGTGGAGCTTTTTTGTCGGAGCAGGATACTGTTTTTCCCGACAAGGAACATTTCGGACGGCTTTTCTTTAATCAGGCACGTATGTCGGCAGAGGGTATTCCGCAAATTTCTATTGTGATGGGATCGTGTACTGCAGGTGGTGCTTATGTTCCGGCAATGAGCGACGAAACTATTATTGTTAAAGAACAAGGAACAATATTTTTAGGGGGACCTCCGTTGGTGAAAGCCGCTACAGGTGAGATAGTTACTGCCGAAGAGCTTGGTGGTGCCGAAGTACATACTTCCATTTCGGGTGTTGCTGACCATTTTGCTGAAAACGATAGGCATGCCATACAGATTTGCCGAAACATTTTTGAAAATCTTGGTGAAAAAGAAAAGCAGAAACTTGATATACTACCTATAGAAGAGCCTCTTTACGACCCCGAAGAACTTTATGGGATTGCTCCTGTTGATTTGCGTAAAATTGTTGATCCGAGAGAAATTATAATACGTATGGTTGACGGCAGTCGTTTTCAGGAGTTCAAGGCCAAATATGCTACAACTGTTGTTACCGGATTCGCTCATATTATGGGGTATCCGGTTGGGATAATCGCCAATTTCGGAGTTTTATTTTCTGAGTCGGCACTAAAGGTTACACACTTTATAGAACTTTGTACTTCACGTAAAATTCCACTTGTATTCCTACAAAATATTACGGGTTTTATGGTTGGAAAAGATTTTGAACGTGGTGGTATTGCCAAAGATGGTGCTAAAATGGTGCATGCTGTGGCAAATGCAAATGTTCCTAAGTTTACCGTAATTTTTGGTGGCTCCTTTGGTGCCGGAAATTACGGCATGGCTGGTCGTGCTTATGATCCGCAATTTCTTTTTATGTGGCCAAATGCCAAAATATCTGTTATGGGCGGCGAACAGGCTGCAATAGTATTAACAACCGTTAAAGAAGATCAATATAAATATAGAGGAAAAGAAGTCCCAAAGGGCGAAATTGAAGAGTTGCGACAGAAAATACTTGCAAAATATGAAAAGGAAGGCTCGGCATATTATAGCACTTCGCGCTTATGGGACGATGGAATAATCGACCCCGTTGACACTAGAAAAATGCTGGCTATGGGTATTGCCATGTCGCTGAATAAAAAATACCCCGAACAGAAATATGGAGTCTTTAGAATGTAATTTGAATTTTACGTTTTACTGTTAAACAGTATATTTGTAAAGAGGTAGTTTACACATTTACGGTCTTTTTGTAAAGAGGCAGTTTACATATTTACGGTTTTTTTGTACATTTGCATCATATTTATCGTAATGTTCTACGAAAGAAAAAAATACAAAGAATTAAAAAAACTGTTTTCCTACGATGAAATCATTGTATTAACAGGAATGCGAAGGGTTGGAAAAACCACTTTGATGAAGCAGATATTTGATGAACTTGATAATTCAAATAAGGTTTTGTTAAACATGGAAAATCCTCTGGATCAAACATTATTTGAGGAATTAGATTTCAATAATATCCCGGCTAATCTTTCGTCTATGGGAATTAATACCAATGAAAAAGCCTTTGTATTTATTGACGAAATTCAAAACTTCCCCAAGATTGTTCTTCCAATAAAATATCTTTTTGATCATTACAATATAAAATTCTTTGTAACCGGATCTATTAGTTA
>CAZGWS010000016.1:0-9028 GCA_964528805.1 uncultured Lentimicrobiaceae bacterium
TAATACAAAAATCCGGTTAATTATTAAACCATCCAATCCCATATGCGGAAAAAATTGTATTTTAGCGCGCAGTAAATCAAAACTAAATACCAACATTATGTTTATCATATCAAAAATCAGGGGCATATCCACTGCCTTTGCAGTAATCCTATGTGTAACTTTTACTGGATCTTTATATGCACAGCAGGGAAGTTACTCAGGAAATGAGTCTAAAGTTCAATCAGGGAGTTTGCTATCAAAAGCTAATGCCACTGACTTTGGCAATAATATTAGTGCAACTATATTTAAAGATGATAAAAACACTTATTATGCAGTTGATTTGAGTAAATTGCCTGAGAAATTTGAAAGAATACGAGTGTTGGAGTTAAGTTATGGTAATAAAGTATTGGTGAATATAGGTAATGATTTAAGTACAAATTTTCTTTTTTATCTCGTCAACAACACGCTTAATAAATCGACACAATATATTAATGATTTGTTTAATGATTTTTTAACCCAATCTAAGGCTGAACTTCAGACTATGAATGCTGAACAACTCAGACTTTGGCTTATTCAACACGATAAATATTCAACAAAATAGCAGATAGTACATCAACCATCAACCTTTATCAGTCATGAAAAAATTATTAGTTTTATTAATATTATTAGTAACATTTACAGGAAATATTTTTAGTCAGGCAGCGATGTGCGAAGATTCTGATCCATTCTGTACAGGAAATATTTATACTTTTCCCGCAGGTGTAAATACAGGTACAGCACAGTCAGGTCCAGATTATGGATGTCTTGGCTCTGAGCCAAATCCTGCATGGTACCACATGAAGATTGCAGTAGCAGGTAACATAAACATTCATATGTCAACTGTTCCATTAAGGGATATTGACTTTATTTGTTGGGGTCCATTTTCAGATCCTTACGATCCGTGTGCCAGCTCATTAACTGCAAATATGATTGTTGATTGTAGTTATTCTCCAAATCCTACCGAAGATTGTTACATTCCAAACGGCCAAGTTGGTGAATATTATATTCTGTTGATTACAAATTATTCAAACCTACCATGTGATATTACATTTCAAAAAACCTCTGGTAGTGGCGAAACGGATTGTACAATTGTACCTCCACCGGTATCAAATAACAGCCCAATATGTGTACACGATAATCTTGAATTATATGCAGACGATTATAATAATGCAACATATGCCTGGACAGGTCCTGTAGGTTTTACTTCTACACAACAAAATCCTATAATTTATAATGTTGGGGTTGAAAACGGAGGAACTTATGAGTTAGTTATTACTGTAAACGGTAGTCCGAGCGATCCTGTTCAAACAATAGCATCAATAAGTTCTTTGTCAAGTCCTGAATTCGATTTTAACAACGCATGTTTTGGTGATACTACATTTTTTGTCGATCAATCAACAGTTGATCCGCCAACCTCATCAATTACTTCCTGGGACTGGGAATTTGGCGATGGGTTACAAGGTGTCGGTCAAAATCAAGATCACCTTTATGGCGATGTAGGGGTTTATGATGCAACCTTAACTACATATACCGGTTTTAGACAATGTGCAAGATCAATTACAAAATCCGTAAATGTTTATAGTGCTGCAACTGTAAGCGCAGGAAACGACATAACTATACCAAATGGCTGGACTACAGGTATTGATGGAGACGTAAGTGGTGGCTCCGGTGATTATAATTTATTATGGAATCCCGAAAACCTACTCGAAAATGCTACTATTGTTGACCCAACAACAGTACCCCTTGGCTCAACTGTTGTGTTTACATTAAATGTAACCGATGCAAGTTCAGGATGTACAAGTGCCGATAGTATGACAGTTATTGTTACCGGCGGTACTTTGCAAGTTGATGCATTGGCAAACCCTATGACTGTATGCCAAGATGATATTGTTAATTTGAATGCCCTGCCTTCCGGTGGCTCAGGCAACAATGAATATACATGGACTTCTGATCCTGCCGGATTTACAGCCTCCATAAAAGAACCATCTGATTTTCCGCAGGTTACAACAATATATACAGTTTCTGTATTTGATGGACAAAACACAGTTCAAGCTTCGGTTACGGTTAATGTTAAACCACGACCCATCAGTAATGCAGGTGCCAATATGAATATAACGGTTGGTACTTCAACTATAATTGACGGGTCATCTGCAAGTGGAGGAACAGGCAATTATACGTACTTGTGGACACCGGTTAATTCATTGATGGACCCTACTTCTTTACACCCGCAAACAATAGTTCTTGACCAAAGTACTGAGTTTTCGTTACTTGTAAATGATGCTAATGGCTGTTCAAGCGTGCCTGATAACATGCACATACTTACTGGTGGTGATATGCTAAACGCAGAACCTTATTCATCTGCTCCAAATAATATTATTTGTCAGGGACAAGATGCTGAATTATACCCCGGTGCAAGTGGTGGTGGTGGTACATATACTTATATTTGGTCTGATGCCACAGGAGTGTTTTCAACAGACGAGATTCCGGTAGTGGATCCTTGGGAAACAACTACATATACTGTTGAGGTTAACGATTCTTTTAAAGCCGTAAGTGGCGAAGTAAAAATGGTTGTTAATCATACACCTGTTGTTGATTTGGTTCCTCAGGGTGTAGTTGTGTTTAACGACACAATTAAAGTTTGTGTGCGTGATTCTGTTATTTTGAACGCTAGTGACCCGTTAAATCCACCTGTAATGAATTATATGTGGTCAACATCAGCAACCACATCGTCAATTGTTGGTACCACAAATGGTACTTGGATTGCCTTTGAAACTTATTGGGCTTCTGTTGAAAATCCCGTAACACTATGCTCCGGAAGAGATACTCTTGTAGTATTTTTTGACTTTACAGAATGTAGCCTCGGTGTTGACGAAGGCTCTAACTTGTCTAACTTTATTTCTGTAACTCCTAATCCTGCAAAAGATAAGACACAACTTACTATTAAAGGTTTATCGGGCAGTGTAAATATCACATTGTCAGATATTCAAGGAAAAATAATTTGGCAGAAAACTAACATAACTATCTTAAACAAATTATTTTTAAAAGATATATCTTTAAAGCAGATGCCTAAAGGTGTATATATTATTAGTGTTGTTCATAATCTTGGAGTTTTTAATGCACGGCTGATTGTACAGTAGTCAATTCCATAACTCATATTTAATTTCAAATATTTTTATACAGATGAAAAAATACTTCATTTCAGAGTTATTATATATTCTTATTCTTTTACTCTTCGCATCATTTGCGAAAGCTCAGGAAAGAGATTGTAACTATCAGAAACCACATCAAGCTGATACATGGATTTTTGGTAAGAAGGCACGCATTAATTTTAAATCTGACCCTCCTGATGTAATACCAACAACATCAGATTTTGCTATGCCCTCCGGGACCTCTACTATTTCTGATAATAATGGTGATTTGCTTTTTTTCTCAAATGGTAAAACTGTTTGGAATAAATCATATAACGTTATGGAAAATGGAACTGATATTGCCGGGGCCTTGCTTGGAGGTCAAACATCAATAATAATTCCACGCCCCGGAAACAATAAACAATATTTTCTATTTACAACAAATATGTATCTTGCAGGCCATCTAACCAAAGGTGTTAATTACTCTACTGTTGACTTTACTAATAACAGCAGTGGCATAGTTACAAGCAAAAATAATTTCCTTTTTAACGAAAATTCAAAGACTTTATGTGGTGTTAAACACGCAAATGGAACAGATTATTGGGCTGTTTTTCATGGCTTTGGTCCGAATAAAGGTAATGATTTTTATGCATATCTAATTGATTCTACCGGCGTTGCATCCAATCCTGTTGTAAGTACAATTGGATATGTACAAGAAGGAGATTTGAATAATCAGGTAGGGTATATGAAAGCCTCATCAGATGGTTCCAAGATAGCCGTAACAATTCCTGTAGATGGTATTGTTGAAATTCTTGATTTTGATAATGCTACAGGTAAACTTAGCAATGCTGTTATCAGTAGTGCCAATGCTTTTTATATGCCTTTTGGAGTTGAGTTTTCGCCTGATAACTTAAAGTTGTATGCTACTACAACACCTCTTCTTAATAACACTACCTCTTATCTGTATCAATTTGATTTAACAAGTGCTCAGCCTTTTGCCAACCCTGTAGTAATAAATCAATTTGCTTATAATGCCACACCTTCTGATAGTACAATGCAGGGGCTTCAACTTGGCGTTGATGGCAAAATTTATCTAACTAAAGTTAAGCAAAGTGGAACTGAGTTATATAGCGTAGGTGTTATTTATAATCCTGACAGGGACGGACTTGGTTGTAATTACAATGAGTTGGAAGGTGTAAGTAACAACGGTTTATACTTAAGCGGAGCTGGAACTCAAGGCGGATTTCCCGATTTTGTTTCGGGATTTTTAGATATTCCACATTTTTTCTATCTTAATCAGTGCCAGAATGATACAACAGATTTTGAAATAAGAAATACGGCAAATATTGTTCCATCATGGGATTTTAAAGATCCTGCCGGAACAGGCTTTCTTTCAAATCCGATGAAACCAAAGTATATTTTTAGCAATGCTGGAACTTATGGTGTCAAACTTACGGAATCTTATAACGGGCAAGATTATATTTTCTCAACAGATGTTGTTATTAACCCATTACCAAACATTGATATAGGTCAGGGATCAAATATTATTTATATCCTTCCAAATTCATCAATAAGATTAGATGCCGGTGCCGGATATGATCTTTATAAGTGGTTACCCGATGGTAGTACCGGACAGTATCTCGACGTTAATGCAGAAGGTAAATATATTGCTTTTGTTACCGACCTGAATTGTTGCTCAAATAGTGATACCGTTGAGATTAAGTATGCTAAGTTGGCTTATCCAAATGCATTCAATCCAAGTAGCAGTATTGCTGCAAATACCACTTTTACAGTTATTGGGAATATTGGTGCTATTTCAAAGTTTAAGCTTGATATTTTTAATAGATGGGGACAACTTATTTTTACATCAACCGATCCTACTGTAGGTTGGGATGGTACATACAATGGCTCGGAGGTGCCCGTTGGGATATATGTATATTCTTCGGTATTTACAAGCTTTGAAAGTGGAATTCAATCAAGTGTTGATATTAAAAAGACCGGAACAGTTATGCTCATAAGGTAACCCTTTGGTTTTTGTATCGGCTTGTTCTTAACTAAATTACAACAAACACATTTTATATTTTGAAGTCATTTGCATCACAAATTGCAACAAAGATAAATGTAACGGATTGGCAGGTAAAAAACGCTATACAATTATTAGAAAGTGGTGCTTCCATACCATTTGTTGCACGTTATCGTAAGGAGAAAACAGGTGAGCTTACCGATGTTCAACTTATTGACATACAAAAAATATACAGTAGAATTATTCTTCTTGAGGAAAGAAAAAATTCAGTTTTAAAGTTGCTTGAAGAGATTGGCGTTTTAACTGATGACCTGAGCAATCAAGTTATATCGGCATTAACTATTTCTGATGTTGAAGATATTTATCTGCCGTATAAACCAAAGCGACTAACACGGGCAGTAAAGGCACGTAATTGCGGACTTGAGCCTCTCGCAAAAATAATAATGTCAGAAAATAGTAATAATATTGATGGTGTTGCAGGCAGGTGGATTTCGGCTCAACACAATATTAACACTATTGATGATGCATTGTCAGGTGCACGTGATATAATTGCAGAGTGGGTTAGCGAATACCAGTGGGTGCGCAAAAAATTGCGATCTGTATTTGAGCGAGAAAGTATTCTAACATCAAAATTAGTGACTGGTAAAGCTAATGAAGGTGAGAAATATAGCACTTGGTTTGACTGGAAAGAATATGCATCAAAAGCACCTTCTCATCGTATTTTGGCCATGTATAGAGGTGAGAAAGAGGGAGTGCTTAAAATTAAAGTTGAACCCGACAAGAAACGAGCCATTGAGTTAATTGCATCTCGATTAATAAAAAAGGATAATAGCTCGTCAAAACAAAAAAAAATGGCAATTGCTGATTCGATAAAAAGACTTCTTCTTCCATCACTTGAAACAGAATTTCGCTCACTTTTAAAGGAAAAAGCCGATGATATAGCAATTAAAGTATTTGCCGATAATTTGCAACAACTGCTGCTGGCACCACCTCTTGGTCATAAAAGAGTGCTGGCAATCGATCCCGGCTTTCGAACCGGATGCAAAATTGTATGTCTTGATGGTAATGGAAAACTTTTGCATAACGATACAATTTATCCACATCCACCACAGCGAGATACAAAAATAGCTATAAAAAAAATTAATAATTTAATTGATGCATACAATATTGAGGCTATTGCCATTGGAAACGGAACCGCCGGGCGTGAAACCGAATTATTAATTGAGCGCATTAAGTTTAAAAAAGATGTTATTGCTGTTAGTGTTAACGAAGATGGTGCTTCTATTTATTCAGCGTCAAAGGCAGCTCGTGAAGAATTTCCGGAATATGATATTACTGTACGGGGAGCTGTGTCTATAGGACGGCGGTTGCTGGATCCTCTTAGTGAACTTGTTAAAATAGATGCAAAATCAATTGGAGTTGGGCAGTATCAACATGATGTAAACCAGAAAATATTAAAACAAAGTTTACAATCAACTGTTGAGTTGTGTGTTAATAAAGTTGGCGTTGACCTTAACCTTGCCAGCAAAGAGCTTCTTACATTTATTTCGGGATTGGGTCCACACATGGCAGCACAAATTGTTGAATATAGAAATAAAAATGGTAGTTTTATTAATAGAAACGAATTACTGAATGTACCCGGAGTTGGCAAAAAAGCGTTTGAACAAGCTGCCGGATTTTTAAGAATAAATGGAGGTGATAATATACTTGATTCAACAGCAGTGCACCCTGAGAATTATGAGATTGTAGCAAAAATTGCCATAAGCTGTATGACCTCATTGAACGACTTAATTGGCGATAAAAAGCTTCGCTCGTCGATAAATATTAATGATTTTATTTCATCTGATGCTGGTACATCAACATTAACAGACATACTTAACGAACTTGAAAAGCCGGGAAGAGATCCTCGTAAACAATTCAAGACATTTAAGTTTGAAAATAACATACATCATATTTCGGATGTAAAGTCCGGAGCAATATTACCAGGTTTTGTAACAAATTTAACTGCTTTTGGTGCGTTTGTTAATATTGGTATCCACGAATCGGCTTTGCTGCATAAAAGTCAAATCGCAAACAAATTTATTTCAGATCCATCGGAATACTTGCGTATAAATCAACAAGTTATGGTTAAAGTTTTGGATGTTGATATTGAGAGAAAACGGATTAGCCTAAGCATGAAAGATGTTGATCAAAACCAATTTTAAAGCTTTAACTTTAGCCGCTATTTACTTTCGGGATTGCAAATCCCGAACAGCGAATCAAAACTAATATTAAAGATTTAATTTTAGCTGGTAGTTAAATGTCTTTCTGTGGTATGATGTAAGCCCAAATTCTTGTATTGCCAATTTATGCTGCATTGTTGGATAGCCTTTGTTACTATCCCAATGATATTGTGGAAACTTAGCATGTGCTGCGATCATATAATCATCACGATAAGTTTTTGCAAGTATTGAAGCTGCTGCAATTGATAGGTATTTACCATCACCTTTTATAATGCAGTGGTGTGGAATTTGATTATAGGGCTTAAACATATTCCCGTCAATTAGTAGTAATTCAGGCGTTACATTCAGCTTGTCTATTGCTCGATGCATCGAAAATATAGAGGCATTTAGTATGTTTACCTCATCAATTTCAGCAGGAGAATAATATCCTATTGCCCAAGTAATAGCAACCTCTTCAATTTCAATTCTAAGTTTGTACCTTTTTGTTTCGCTAACTTGCTTTGAATCGTTTAGTGTATCATTTTTATAGTTTGCCGGTAAAATTACAGCTGCTGCAAATACAGGTCCTGCCAAGCATCCTCTACCGGCTTCGTCACACCCGGCTTCTATATAATTATTAGTGAAACTACTTTTAAGCATCAATAAAAAAATTAATATACTGATTTAAAATAATTAGTATAAGACTTGAAACTAAGGCAATATTATACCACTTTGTGTTTTTTATACCTGATAACCAATACCCCAAAATCATTGCAGCCGGGATGCACAATAATAATGAAGAAATAGTTGATTTTGAGAATAAAACTAATATTAATATCATAATTATACCATAGTAGATTATGATGGTTATATTTCTTCGCAGATTAATATTTTTTTCATTAAGGTTTCCCAAAACGCCAAATGTTGAAATAATAATTAACCCAACCATTATAACCGAAATACTTACGTCAATAGGATTTGTGAAAAAGACAGGTGCGATATTTATATGTAGCGAATAAAAAAGTTGATAAGAGTCTTCGAGTAAGCTATTTGTAAAAAAAAACCACGTTAATGCAAAAATATACGGGACTGTTATGCCAATAATTGTTACTGCAAAATTTCTCCACGCAACTAATCTGTGAATTATAATTGCCAACCAAATAAATAAAATTAAAAACACAAGTTGTGAATAAAAAAGAGAGGCTATGCCAAGTAATAATGAGGCATTAAAAATAGCTGGAATAGTATTTTTAGTGTATGACAAACTCATCATATTGGCAAGAATAAAAACGGCGATTAAGTTTATATAAATTACCGGATTATTATGTGCATTGCTTAGGATAGAGCTTGTTAACATAATGTATAACAGAGCAATAAGTGTGCTTGTCTTGGTGGTTAGTCCACCATCAACGGCTATTTTATTTAGCAATAATGTAGTAATAAGTATAATTATAAACGAAAGAAATGTTTGTAAATAAGTGTTTTGACATGTGATACATGCTATTTGATTAAATGCATAGCTCGAAATACCTGAATATGCTGTGGGAAATATTAGTGATGGCATCCAAATTACAGTAGTTATTACAAATAGTAACAAGTACCTTGACAAATATCCTGTGCTAAAAAATCTAATCATTTGTCTTTTTATAAATTAATCG
>CAZGWS010000016.1:9128-26557 GCA_964528805.1 uncultured Lentimicrobiaceae bacterium
TGACAAATATCCTGTGCTAAAAAATCTAATCATTTGTCTTTTTATAAATTAATCGTTTCTTGTATAATTGTCAACTACTTCTTTTGCCGATGACGTGCTAATAATTAAGTGAACATAAAAAGAACATACTTGTGTTGTAGCTAAAGCAAATCATTGCAAAAAGAGAAATTGTTTCTGTTTTGAAATAACTTCTAAATCACTAAGGCTTCTAACAGCATTGCCTATTTCAGGTAGATAATTACCGGGTCTGAATACATTTTTACTAAATGCTAAAAATACACCAATAACAAAAAATGACCATTTAAGATAACTAATATAATGAAAATATTTTTGTACCATCCTTTCCTTAATTACACAATTGCTATTTGCATACTAACATTGCATCTGTTTCATTATACTAAATCGAATCCAATATCGCGGCGTACATAGAGTTTATCAAAACTAATAATGTCAATATTATCATATGCTGTTCTCAGGGCATCGGTTAAATTATCGCCAAACGAAGTAACGGCAATAACCCGACCTCCATTAGTTTTAACTGTATTATTTTCAATGTCTGTTGCAGTTCCGGCATGAAAAATAATGCAATTATTCACATTATCTAATCCGGTAATAGTTTTGCCTTTCGCATAATGTTCGGGATAACCTCCCGACGCCAATATTATTGTGGCTGTAGAACGCGGGTTTATGTCAACGATAATTTTACCCAAAGTACCCACTGCAGTTGCCTCAAGCAAGTCAACTAAATCAGTATCTATACGTGGTATAATCGATTCTGTTTCAGGATCTCCAAGGCGACAGTTGTATTCAATAACATAAGGCTTGCCATCAACATTAATTAATCCGAAGAAAATAAATCCTTTGTATTCTATACCATCGTCAGCAAGACCTTTAATGGTTGGTTTAATTATATTATTTTCAACATTTTGCATAAATTCAGAGGTTGCGAACGGAACTGGTGAAACAGATCCCATCCCACCTGTATTTAAACCGGTGTCTGCTTCACCAACTCTTTTGTAGTCTTTTGCTTCAGGAAGCATTACATAATTGCTGCCATCAGTAAGGACAAAAACTGATAACTCTTTACCACTTAAAAACTCTTCGATAACTACCTGTGATGAAGCTTTGCCAAATTTTTCATCATTAATCATATTGGAAAGTTCTTTTTTTGCATCATCAATATTATTTAGTATAAGCACTCCTTTTCCGGCGGCTGGGCCATCAGCCTTCAGTACATATGGTGCTGATAGACTCTCTAAAAATGAATATCCTTCTTCAATATTATTTGCATTAAAAGTTTTGAAAGCCGCAGTTGGGATTTTATTCTTGTTCATAAAATCTTTAGCAAACGATTTGCTGCCTTCAAGCATTGCGCCGGCTTTCGACGGACCAATTACATGAATATCTTTAAGTATAGGATCGTTGTTAAAATAGTCGTAAATACCGTCAATAAGAGGAGCTTCCGGACCAACAATAACCATATCTATTTCTTTTTCAACCACTAACATTTTAATGCTAGTAAAATCATCAAGATCAATAGGAATATTGATTCCAACGTTTCGGGTACCTGCATTTCCAGGTGCAATAAAAATACCTTCAGCCCGCTGGCTTTGGGCTACCTTCCAAGCAATTGCATGTTCTCTGCCACCACTACCAAGTATAAGTATATTCATGTCAATGTCTTTTATTAATCATGTTCTAATATTATTTTCTCTATAGATTTCCATAGGTTCTCGGCTGTTTTTTCCCACGAAAAATCCTTACGGCGTAATCTGCCTTTCTCTACAAGCGCATGTGCTAACGCACTATCGTGCGATATGCTGTACATTGCATCAGAAATCTGAGCTATGCTATTTGGATCTACCAAAATGGCTGCATTTCCTGCTATTTCGGGCATTGCAGTAATGTTAGATGTTATTACTGGCACCTCAGTATTAAAGGCTTCAAGTATAGGTATTCCAAATCCTTCAAATAATGAAGTGTAAATAAGAGCCAAAGAAGATCCAATAACTCTGCTAAGTAGATCAGGTTCAAGTCTTCCTGTAAATATTACTTGCTCTTTAAACTTCATTGTATTATAAGTAGATTTTATATCATCCGACCAATACATTTTTTCGCCAACAACTATGAATTTAATATTTGTTTTGTAATCAGACTTAAATACATCGAAAGCTTTAAATATATTTCTTAGATTTTTTCGTGGGTTAAGTGCTCCCACAAATACGAAGTAGTTGTTCCCAGATGAAAATTTCTCCTTGGTTTCAGCTTTTTCTTCCTCAGAAATTGGTTTGAATCTATCACCGGATCCATTATATACTACATCAATTTTTTCAGGATTAATATTGTACTGTTCTATAATGTCATTTTTCGAATATTCAGAAACTGTGGCTATTCGTTTAGCTTTTTTAGCATACTTTGGTGTAAAATATTTATAATATCTTCGCCAAAGACGTGGTATATATTTGGGAAAATGCTCAAAATTAAGATCATGAATAACTATTAAATCAGGAAATTTTACCGATAATGTAGTAAAAGCATCAGGAGAAATAAATATATCGGGATTTATTTTTTTTAACACATAAGGTATTGATATTTCGTACCAAATAAAATGCAAAATAGGATGGCGTGCCGGAGGTCCAATAACAATAGGTGTTACATTGTCGGCAAAAATAAATTCATCATCATACTTTCTGTCGAAAATAAAGTAGTATCTATGCTCGGGATGTGAAACTACAATTCGTTTAAATGATTCGTAGGTAAACCAACCAATTCCTTCTAACTTATTTTTAAGTAATAGTCTTGTATTTATTGCTATTTTCAATATTTCACCCTTTTATTGTGTGGCAAATATACTTAGACTGATTGATTTTGCAATATTAAGATATGGCGATAGATAAAAAATACTCATTTAAGTTTATCAACATATTTAAAAAGAAGATAAGTTGAAAGCCCAATAATGGTTCCAACTATTGCTCCCGCTATTACATCAGTGGGGAAATGTACCCCAAGATATACTCTGCTGTAGATTATTAAAAATCCATATATTAGCATTATAGGAAGTACCCAAATATGTTTCTTGTGAAGCAGTAGGATTATAAATGTGGCAATGCCAAAACTATTTGTTGCATGCGACGAGATAAACCCATATTTACCTCCACAATATTTAACCATATGCAAAAGATAGTTTATGTTTGCGTTATGACATGGGCGCAATCTTTGAAATACATTTTTAAATAAGTGTACCGAAATCTGATCTGATAAAATTACAGTTAAGGCGACAAAAGCTAATACTAACCACGTATTACGTCTGTAATCTTTATAAATAATGTATATAAGAAAAACGTATAAAGGCAGCCATCCGGCAATAGAACTGATATAAATCATTATGCCGTCAAGTATTGGTGTGTGTACACCGTTTATTAGCAACAACAGTTCTTTATCGTATGTGTATAATTGTTCAAGCATAAGTAATTATCAAATTAGTATGCTGTTATTTCTCACCTGTTGCCTTTTTTAATAGATCTTGATAATGAGAATTATAAGGATCGCGAATAAGCATTATTTTAATATACTTAAGTGCTTTTTTCTGGTTTCCTTTGTCAAGATACTTATTCATTTTATTTATGTAATATTCATCATCATTACATAAGTAGCCTGGATTTTCTTCCTCAAGGACTAAGAGGGCATCTGTTGTGTTGGTTTCGGTACCCGAAAGTTTAAACTGAATTGGAACTTCAAATTTTGTATATTTTTCATCATGACAGTCGTTCCACATCCCCTTTGTCTTTGAAAGAAAAGATGCAATTTCACTATCAATACCATATCCCATTGGGTTTTTATTTCTAATGTTATACACAACACCATTGCAACTCACCCTGAATGACATGATGGCAATTCCCATTATGCAGTTAGCTTTGGCAATGGGTGGATACTTTACTGTTTGCTGAAACAGCTTTTCAAATGAGTAGTAACCACCTCTGAATCTGTAATTTAGTAGTTCAGTCAAATTTGCTTTACGTGCTTCTGGTATCGATTTTGATTCTTGAGCAGCAGCTGGCCCAAATGTTATAAAAAAAGTTAAAACTATATATATTAAAATTTTTTTCTTTATCATGATTACTTAATTAAACTTTACTCTTATTATTTAGCACATCTTTTATTTTGGTAAGTAAGTTTCTGGTTTTTTTTAATGTAACAATAACTTCGAGCTTCTCCATCGACTTATTTTTCTTTTTATTACTGATATAATCTTTCACACCCTGCAAAGTCATACCCTTTTCTTTTATTAAATAATGAATTAATTCAAGATTGTCGATATCTTTAGTTGTATAATACCGTGTTCCTTTGCTGCTTTTCTTAGGCTTTATTAAGTCAAACTCTTGTTCCCAATACCTTATTAATGAGGTGTTTACGTCAAATTTATTTGCAATATCTCCTATTTTATAATATATTTTATCAGACATTAGCTTTAATTATTTTGTAAATATCACATGAAAACAACTTCCTCAAAATTACAAATGTACTCAATTAATCTAACGATTGATTAGGGAGTTTCGATAGGTTAACAAGTGTTTCAAATTCGTCGGGCGAAAGATCGTTAAAGAAGTAGTAAATAGGGTTTATAGTATGATTGTTTTTCCTAACTTCGTAGTGCAAATGAGGAGCTGTTGATTTGCCGGTATTGCCAACAGTAGCAATAATCTGACCCCTCTTAACTTTTTCACCTCTCTTAACTTTAATATCTTTTATATGAGCATAAAGAGTAACATATCCGTAACCATGGTCGATTGTAACTGTATTGCCATATCCTCGTAACGAATGTCTGGTTTTAATAACAATGCCGGCACCGCTGGCGTATATTGGTGTTCCTTGAGGTGCGCTAAGGTCAACGCCGGCATGAAACTTTTTAACCTTGTAAATAGGATCAATACGATAACCGTAAAATGATGATAATCGTTTTAAGTCCTTATTGCTAATTGGCTGAATTGCAGGAATACAGGCAAGCATTTTTTCTTTATTACGTGCCATTTTATATACTTCGTCAAATGATTTTGATTGTACATATAATTCACTTGCAATATTATCAAGTTTTTTTGCTGTTTTAATCAATAACTCTGAATTAGTATAGCCCTCTAATTTTACATAGCGGTCAATTCCACCATAACCGGCTTGTCGCACCGACTTAGAAATGGGTTCAGCTTCAAGTATAACCCTGTAAATATTATCATCGCGATCAGCCATTTCATTAACAAGACTCTGAAGCTTATTTAACCTGTCGTTCATAATTTGATATTGCAATTCATACTGCGACACTTCACTTTTTAGAACTCTCTCTTTCGGTGATTCAAAGAAAGTATAGGAGATAAAAATTATGACAAATGATGATGCCGTAGCGGTGATAATAAAAAGTAACACTTTAAAGAAATGCTGTAACGGGGAGGTCCTTGCCCTCTCGTACGAAAGCGATTTCTCGTTAAAAATATACTTTGTTTTTGCCATAATTTATTGCAAATAAAATGCGAAATTAATTATTTAAGCTAAATTTGCAATCTCTAAAACAATAATATTTCAACACTGTATTGTTAACTATTTGAATATGAAATCAGTAGATATACGAAAAGCTTTTTTAGATTTTTTTGAAAGTAAACAGCATAAAATTGTACCCTCTGCACCAATGGTGGTTAAAAACGATCCTACTTTAATGTTTACAAATGCCGGAATGAATCAGTTTAAAGATTTATTTTTAGGGAATACATCTGTTGTAACTTCTCGTATTGCAGATACTCAAAAATGCCTCAGAGTTAGTGGCAAACATAACGACCTTGAAGAGGTTGGGCATGATACTTATCATCATACAATGTTTGAGATGCTTGGCAACTGGTCGTTTGGAAATCCAGATGGAAGTACTAATGGTTATTTTAAAAATGAAGCAATAAGCTGGGCATGGGAACTTTTTACACAAATTTATAAGATACACAAAGACCGGTTATATGTTACATATTTTGAGGGTGATAGTAAAGATAACTTATCTGCTGACTTTGAAGCACATGATATATGGAGTAAGTTTCTTCCGGAAAACAGAATACTGAAAGGATCGAAGAAAGATAACTTTTGGGAAATGGGTGAAACCGGTCCGTGCGGACCATGCTCTGAGATTCATGTGGACATTAGGTCACCCGAAGAGAGAAAAAATATTTCTGGTAGTGAGTTGGTTAATAAAGATCATCCTGAAGTTATTGAAATATGGAACTTAGTATTTATTGAATTTAATCGACTTGCTACCGGCAAATTAGTTCCGCTTGCTGCAAAACATGTTGACACAGGAATGGGGTTTGAACGTCTTGCCATGGTACTCCAAGGGGTAAAGTCAAATTATGATACAGATATTTTTATACCTATTATTGATAAGATATCAAAGCTTGCACATAAGCCTTATTTGCAAGATGAAGAATTGGATATTGCTATGCGTGTTATGGCAGACCATCTTAGGGCAGTTGCCTTTGCTATTGCTGACGGGCAGTTACCCTCAAATACTGGTGCCGGCTATGTAATACGCAGGATTCTCAGGCGGGCAGTTCGCTATGGATTTACTTTTCTTGGCTTCGGCGAACCGGTATTGTATAAATTACTTCCTGTACTTGATTTGCAACTTGGTGAAGCCTTCCCTGAGATAAGAACACAGCAAGAATTTATAAGTCAGGTGATTAAAGAAGAGGAAGCTTCTTTTTTAAGAACTCTTGCACATGGTATTAATAAGTTTGAAAGATATATTGAAACTCATAATGGCGGTAGTGTTATTGATGGTGATTTTGCGTTTGAGTTATTTGACACATTTGGATTCCCCATTGATTTAACACAACTTATGGCATACGAAAAAGGTATGACCGTTGATATGGATGGGTTTAACAAAGGTATGGAAGCTCAAAAAGGGCGATCGCGATCTGCCGCATCTGTTGATACTGGAGACTGGGTTATTGTACGCAAGTTCGATAAAAAACTATCCTTTGTAGGGTATAACTATCTCGAAGCCAATTCGCATATTATTAAATATCGTAAAATAATTCGAAATAAAAAAACTAACTATGAGGTTGTACTTGATCAAACTCCCTTTTATGCTGAATCGGGAGGGCAGGTTGGCGATATTGGTATTCTGATTTCTGTTAATGAAACTCTGGTGGTAGTAGATACAAAAAAGGAAAATAATCAAATAGTACATATTACTGTTGATAAACCACAAACTCCTGAAAGTGAATTTGTTGCTAAAGTAGATAAACAAAACAGAATTCTTATAACTGCAAATCATAGTGCCACACATCTTATGCAGGCGGCTTTACGTCAAGTTTTGGGAACCCATGTTGAACAGAAGGGTTCGCTGGTTAATGCCGAAAGGTTACGTTTCGATTTCTCTCATTTTGGCAACATGTCCGCTGATGAACTAATAGCTGTGGAGAAGTTGGTTAACAGTCAGATAAGGAAGAATATACAAGTTGATATAAAGTGTGATGTTACAATGGCTGAGGCCAAGCAGATGGGAGCCATGGCACTTTTTGGAGAGAAATATGGGGATAAGGTAAGGGTTGTTTCTTTTAACCCCGAGTACTCAATTGAGCTTTGCGGTGGAACGCATGTTACTTCTACAGGCAACATAGGTTTCTTTAAAATTATTTCTGAAAGCGGTATCGCAGCAGGTGTTAGGCGTATTGAGGCTGTTACAGGACAAAAAGCAGAAGAGTATGTTTATACCCAGACTGATACGTTAAATTCTATAAAGAGCTTGTTTAAAAATCAGGCGAATATCGTAGTGGCTGTAAGTAACGTTATTGCACAACACAATAGCTTGCAGAAAGATATTGACGATATTAAGAAAAAACAGGCATTACAGGTTGCTGACGAACTATTAGCCGGTGCCGAGATGGTTTCACACATTAAGTTTATTGCATCCAAAATAAATCTTGATGTTAATCAGGCAAAAAGTTTGGCGCAAAAGTTGCGAACGAGCGGTGATAATATTGTTGCTGCATTATCTGTACATAATGCTGATAAAGTAAATCTGGTTATTGCTATATCTGATGAACTTATTAAGACTAAAGGACTTAATGCCGCTAAGATAATAAAAGAGATATCACATCATATTAATGGTGGTGGAGGCGGACAGCCGTTTCTTTCCACGGCAGGCGGTAAAAATAAAGCCGGAGTTGACGATGCTTTTAATGCTGTAAAAGAAATACTATTAACCTGATATCAAAATAATTTTTAAGTAAATTTTATTTTGATATCAGGTTAGTATTGCTTACCTATTTCAATTTTAGCGATGACGCATTAGCATAAAACGAATCTTGTAATTTCTTAGCTAATTTAGGTTGATTATTTTGTGTTGCAACCTGTATTAAACTCTGCATTGTGTACATAGCCTCTTGTATGTCATCTTTATACTGACTAGCGTATCCGTCGTCTATCGAACCATAATACGACAAATCGTCCTCATAGCGTTTTGCAATTTGATTTACAAGTTCATCTGCTTTTTTTGTCGCACCTGCCTTGTAATAAAAATCGGCCCACACTACCATGTAATTATCAAATGGAAACTTATTGGGGGGAAACAGCTCAATACCCCTGTCAAGCACACGTGTGACCGAGTCGTATTTATGTTGTCTTAGTAATGATTGCGCCAGACGAATATAGTTTTGTTTTGCCATTCCGGCATTTCTGGCACTTTCTCTGTCAACGTTAACATCACTCTGATTTAGTCTGCCCCATCTAACGGTAGAGTCCATTATTACCTCATAAGTACGATCGGCATTAACGCCACCGATTTTTTTTGCATAATCGCTGGCAATAACCGGTTTAAAACGATAAACAACACCCTCAAGCTGACAGTATTTAGCAACATTAAAAACTTTACTAACACTATTTGGGTTGGCAAAATATATTGGGCGTTTCCAATTATTTGTGGCAATAAGATCCAATAACATTAAGTCATTTCTAAAAAGACCACCTTGCCTAACATTCCATGTTATCTTGTTTACAATACTTGCACTATCTTCAATTGGCACTGTACCTGATGCAATAACTGCTGCTTTATCAATTTTAAGTGTTAATTGCTTTGTGGGCAAATAGTCTATCCAATCGCCATTCTGAAGTGGAACTTTGGTTCCTTTATCATCGTTCTCAATAAATCCAATAGCATCTTCAAGTTCAGCATTTTTAACTCTTGAAAAAACAGGTATATAACCACCTTTTTTCTTGTAAAATTCCTGATTTATCGATAGTGGCAATTTGTCGGAAGTATAAACCTTTCTGCCCATTTGGTTAACATACCAGTCGCCTGACGAGAGCATATAATTTACTACTCTAACGTCAGTTCTGTAATTTTCAACTTCTTGAACATACCAAAGTGGAAATGTGTCATTGTCTCCATTTGTAAACAATATTGCATTAGGTTCACACGAGTTTAGATACATTTTGGCAAAATCAGCAGCTGAAAACTTTCCTGAACGATCGTGCGATCTCCATCCTTGTTGTGCCATAATAGCCGGAACAAGAGCTAAGCTCACAACCGACACAATAAGGGCAGCCATAACTTTGTTAGTAAATTTCTTTTGTAATGCATTGTAAAGACTTAGTACTCCGAGCCCTATCCAAATAGAAAATGCATAAAATGATCCTGCGTATGCATAATCTCGCTCCCGAGGTTGAAATGGTGTTTGGTTGAGGTACACAATTATTGCAAAACCCGTCATAATAAATAGTAGCGATACAACCCATGTATCATTCTTGCTCCTGTTAAGCTGAAATAAAAAGCCAATAATTCCTAAAATCAACGGTAGAAAATAAAAGTGAGTCTTTGCCGGATTTTGCATACTTGCCGATAAATTACTCTGATCGCCAAGCCGCATTGAATCAATAAAATTTATTCCGCTTATCCAATTTCCATTTTGAATTTCCCCTTGGCTCTCAATATTATTTTGTCGACCAACAAAGTTCCAAAAAAAGTATCTTAAATACATGTGCCCAACCTGATACCTAAAGAAATACGTTAAGTTCTCGCCAAAAGTAGGGCGATATAATACTTTTGTTCCTCCATTATCATCCGAAACGCTAATTGGTATTCCTTTTACATCGCCAAATTGCTTATATAAAGCTATGTGCGAAGGCTTTGTATTACTCCACATTCGAGGAAATATTGTAGTAAATCGTGGGTCATACACAGGTATAGTCCCCTTTCTGTCATCCTTAATTACATATTTACCTTTTTTTGCATCCTTCATATAAACAGGGTTCCCGTCAGCATGATCAATAACTGGTGCATTGTAATATTGTCCATAGAATATTGGCCATGTTCCATATTGCTCTCTATTTAAGTATGAAAGCAAGCTAATAGCATCTTTTGGGTCATTTTCATTTATCGGAGTATCAGCGTTTGCTCTGATTACAAGCATAAAAAACGAGGAATATCCAATCAAAATAAATAAAAATGCAAGTATAACTGTATTTAAAACCACTTTGCCCTTAGCATGTGAGTATAATAATCCACCAACTATAATTATGGTAATCAACAAGAAGTAAATTATTGTTCCCGAGTTGAATGGTAGCCCCAAGCTATTTACAAAAAACAGCTCAAACTTTCCGGCAAATTCAACAATACCGGGAATAATCATATACATTATTACAACAATTATAGCAAGTGATGTTACACCTGCAACAATAAAACCTTTGAGCGAGTAAGTATATTTTTTATAGTAATATACATAAACAATAGCAGGAATTGCTAATAAATTTAGCAGATGGACACCTATTGAAAGTCCCATTATGTACGATATTAACAAAAGCCAACGGAAACCTGCCCGCTTATCAGCTACTTGTTCCCATCGCAGTATTGCCCAAAAGACAACGGCTGTGAATAGTGACGACATAGCATAAACCTCGCCCTCGACCGCAGAAAACCAAAATGAATCGGTAAATGTATATGCTAATGAACCAACAGCACCTGCGCCAAGTATTGCCCACATTTCGCCTTTGGTAGGCATCTTTTTGTCAGATTTAACCATTATTCGTTTTGCGAGCATGGTAATTGTCCAAAAAAGGAATAGTATGGTAAAACTACTCGACAATGCCGACATTATATTAACCATCAGGGCAACATGATTCAGATTACCAAATGCAAAAAGTGTAAAGAAACGACCTAATAGCTGAAATAGTGGTGCTCCCGGTGGGTGACCAACTTGAAGTTTATATGCTGTGGCAATGTACTCGCCACAATCCCACCAGCTGGCAGTAGGCTCAAGGGTTAAAAGATAAACAGACGTTGCAATTGCAAAAACAACCCAACCTATCAGATTATTATACTTTTTAAATTTTTCCATTATTGTATTATTACCCCCATATTAATATTTTGATGCGAAAATATACAATTTTATCATATGGTATTTTTAATTTTCATTGTTTTTAACACATTTTAATAATTTTATAGCAAAAGTTTGTAATAAAGAAAAATGGATTATCTTTGCCGCACAGTTTGTCCGATGGTGTAATGGAAGCACTGCAGATTTTGATTCTGCCAGTTCAGGTTCGAGCCCTGGTCGGACAACATGGTTTAGATGAAAGGGTGTAGGGGGCAATAGTCCCCTCTTTTTTTGGAATGATTAATAAAAAATACATATCAAAACTGGCCAACGAAAGTTTGGCGGATACCAACATGTTTGTTGTAGGTATTGTTGTAAGTTCTGATAACATAATTAAAGTATTTATTGATGGAGATACCGGTGTAACAATTAAAAATTGTGTTGATGTGAGTCGTTATATTGAAAACAGCCTTGATCGTGAAGATGCTGATTTTGAGCTGAGTGTATCTTCTTCCGGGCTTGATCATCCGTTTGCATTGTTGAGGCAGTACACTAATAGTATAGGAAATAATGTGAGTATTATTAAAAAAGATGGAATAAAAATTAAAGGTATCTTAAAAAGTGCAGATAACAATGTAGTTGTAGTACTTGAACAATTGAATAGCAAGAATAAAAAGAATAAGAAAATAACGTATGGTGAGGTAATCTCAGTTCAAATGAGTGATATTAAGGAAACTAAAAGAGTAATTACCTTGTAAAAATACTGAAAAAAAAGAGAAGTAATGGACAATATGAATCTTGTTGAAACTTTTTCGGAGTTTAAAGAATTTAAAAACATCGATCGGGAAACGCTTATGCGTATCATGGAAGATGTTTTTCATAATATGCTGACAAAAAAGTTTGGCGAAGAAAGTAACTTTGATATAATCGTTAATATAGATAAGGGAGACCTCGAAATATGGCATTATCGTGATATTGTGGAAGACGGAGAAGTTGAGAACGAAAATACGCAGATTGCTTTTTCTGATGCTATTAAGGTTGAACCCGATTTTGAAGTTGGAGAAGAATTTTCAAAGCAAATACAACTTACTGACTTTGGTCGTCGTGAAGTATTGTCGATACGACAAAATTTGGCATCTCGAATTCTTGATTACGAAAAGGATAATATTTATAAAAAATATAAAGAACGTATTGGCGATATAGTAACCGGTGAAGTATATCAAGTTTGGAAAAAAGAGATTTTAGTACTTGATGATGAGGGGATTGAACTTATTTTACCAAAATCAGAACAGATTCCTTCTGATTATTTTCGAAAAGGTGATAACACAAGAGCCATAGTTCTAAGAGTAGATATGCGAAATAATAATCCCGTAATTATTCTCTCTCGTACGTCAACAATCTTTCTTGAAAGATTATTTGAATCCGAGGTTCCGGAAGTTTATGATGGGCTTATCACAATTAAAAATATCGTTCGTGTGCCAGGCGAGCGTGCTAAAATTGCTGTTGAATCGTATGATGACCGTATTGATCCTGTTGGAGCATGTGTGGGTATGAAGGGTTCCAGAATTCATGGTATCGTGCGAGAGTTGAAAAATGAAAATATTGATGTTATTAATTTTACAAACAATAGTGCTCTGTTTATTCAACGGTCGCTTTCACCTGCAAAAATAACATCCATAAAGTTAGATGACGAAACAAAAAGGGCTGAAGTTTTTATGAAACCCGATCAAGTTTCACTGGCAATTGGTAAAGGTGGTTTTAATATTAAACTTGCCGGAAAACTTACAGGCTATGAGATTGATGTTTATCGTGATAGTGATTCTGAGTCGGAAGATGTAGATCTTGAGGAATTTAATGACGAAATTGATCAGTGGATTATTGATGAACTTAAAACTATTGGTTGTGATACAGCAAAAAGTGTACTTGAATTGGATAAAAAAGAATTAGTTACGAGAACAGATCTTGAGGAAGAAACTATAACAGAGGTACTGCGTATCCTTAGATCCGAATTTGAATGAAAATAATATTTTTATGCAATTCGTAACAATCTTATGTGGATAAATGAAATAATTGTATGACGGGAACAAAAAAGGTGGTAAGGTTAAGTAAAGCTGCAAGGGAATTCAACATCAGCTTGGATACTATAGTAAGTTTTCTTACAGAAAAGGGATATGATATTGAGCGAAAGCCAAATACAAAGTTAGATCCCCAAATGTATGAACTGCTCACTACAGAATTTCAAGATGAGAAACAGGTGAAAGAAATAGCTCTGCAAAAAGGGTTGGAATATGTTGGTAGAGAGACCATCAGTAACAAAGAACCTGATAACCCTGTCCCAAAAAGTGAATTAGGAACTCCGGTTGAGGAAGAGCTTATAATAAAAAATACCGGTGTTTTTTATGATGATAATAAATCGCCAAATACAAATACCCCCAAGGCAGTTGCCCCAGAACCATCCATATCAAAATCAGTTGATCATGAAATTGATGCCCCAGAACTTCATGATACAACCGTTGAAGATCAGAATATAAATCAAATATCTGAAAAAGAAAGTAACCATAAAGTTGAAGAGCCTTCCGGCGATGCAATTGAGAAAGTAGAATCTGAGAAAATAAAACAGGAAGAAGTAGAAGAAGTGCTCTCTGTTGAAAATGTGTCTCCCGAAATTGAAGCTGATCATATTGAAGAAAAAGTATCAACTGAGGTTGAACATCAAGAAATTATTACAAAAGCAGCACCAAAAACTGAATCTTTAGATGAGGGAATTCCAAAATCAGAAGTTGTAGTCGAACCTGTTGAAAGTAAAGTAATCGAACCTTCGTTAGAAGATAATAAGGCTGAGATTTGTGTTCCTGATGTTGCCAAAGAAAGTGAGAAAGCCGGAATAAATATATTGGGGACAATAGATCTGGAGAGCATGAACCAAAAGACAAGACCTGTAAAAAAGTCTAAATCTGAAAGGCAAAAGGAGCGCGAACTCAAAGTTTCAAGTAAAAGCAAAAATAAACGTAAGCCTGTAGCTGCAAAAAAAAATGCACCTGCTGATAAACCTGTAGAAAAATCTATTTCTGAAAATGTAAAGGAAATATCCGATCCAAAAGCAAAGACTTTTAAGACATTGGATGACATTCCGGCTGCTACAAAAAAGGGTGTTCAAGTAAAAGAAGTTGATAGCAATGCTGAAAATAACTTCATAAAGACCAGTATTCCAAAGCTTTCAGGACCTACTGTAACGGGAGAAAAGATTGACTTAGCTCAATTTGAGAAAAAACCATGGACCAAGAGACCTCCGGTAGCTTCGTCATCAAAAGATAATAAAGCAGGTCAGAATAAAAAGAAAAGAAAGAGGATTAAGCCAAAACCACAAACTACCGAGGGGAATAAAGCTCAAAATGTAAAAGGAGTACGCGGAGGAGGAGCTAAAAAGAAATCTTTTGTCAAAGGTAAACATAGAATGGTTAAAACTGAGCCTACTGAAGAAGAAATACAACAAAAGATTAAGGATACTCTTGCAAGACTTGCTCCGGCCGGAAAATCAAAATCAGCTAAATATAGAAAAAGAAAGCGTGAGTTTGTTTCGGAACATATGCAACAAGAGCTCCAAAAACAAGAAGAGGAGAAGAAGATAATTAAAGTAACAGAGTTTGTTACCGCTAATGAACTTGCAACAATGATGAATATCGGTGTTACTGATGTAATTACTTCGTGTATGCAATTAGGCTTATTTGTTTCTATTAATCAGAGGCTGGATGCCGAAACAATTGTACTTGTTGCTGAAGAATTTGGATACCAAACTACTTTTGTGGGTGTTGACGATAATGATAATCTTGATGTTGATGACTTCGAGGATGATCTTTCAGATTTGATAGAACGTGCGCCTATAGTTACTGTAATGGGGCATGTCGATCATGGAAAAACAAAGCTTCTCGACTATATACGACATGCAAATGTTGTGTCAGGTGAAGCCGGTGGTATAACGCAACATATTGGTGCTTATGAAGTTACTACAAAAGTAGGAAAAAAAATAACATTTTTGGATACTCCCGGTCATGAAGCTTTTACTGCTATGCGTGCCAGAGGGGCAAAAGTTACTGACGTAGCAATTATTGTGGTTGCCGCTGATGATAGTGTTATGCCTCAAACAAAAGAAGCAATAAATCATGCTCAAGCAGCCGGCGTACCAATTGTTTTTGCAATTAACAAAATGGATAAGGAGGGAGCTAATGCTGAAAAGGTTAAAGAACAATTATCAGCTATGGATATCCTTGTTGAAGATTGGGGCGGTAAATTCCAGTCACAAGAAATATCAGCTTTAACAGGCATGGGCGTTGACGATTTGTTGGAAAAAGTACTTCTTGAAACCGAAATGCTTGAACTAAAAGCTAATCCTAATAGACTTGCCAAAGGTACCGTTATTGAGTCAACACTTGATAAAGGTCGTGGGTATGTTACTACAATACTTGTGCAAAATGGTACGCTTAAAAAAGGTGATGTGCTTACTGCAGGTCCGGTATTTGGTAAGGTGAAAGCAATGTTTAATGAGAGAAATCAACCTGTGGCTTCGGCCGGACCATCCGTTCCGGTTATTGTACTTGGTCTTGTTGCAGCATCAAAAGCCGGTGATTTGTTTAACAGTATGAATGACGAAAAGGATGCTAAAGCTTTGGCTTCTAAAAGACAAAGGCTTATTCGCGAACAAGGGCTTAGAACGCAAAAACATCTTACACTTGACGAAATAGGACGCAGGATTGCGATCGGTGAGTTTAAAGAACTAAATATTATTGTTAAAGGTGATGTTGACGGTTCAATAGAAGCTTTAACCGATTCTCTTATTAAATTGTCAACTGACGAAGTTCAGGTTAACGTAATTCATAAAGCCGTTGGTGCTATTTCCGAATCGGATGTTACGCTGGCATCTGCTTCTGATGCAATTATTATAGGATTCCAAGTGCGACCATCTATGCAGGCTCGTCGCCTTGCCGAAAAAGAACAAATTGATATTCGCCTCTATTCGGTTATTTATAAAGCTACAGAGGAGCTGTCAACAGCTATAAAAGGAATGCTTTCACCTAAAGTTGAAGAAAAAATTACTTGTAATATTGAAGTGCGAGAGACTTTCAGAATTACCAAAGTTGGTACTATTGCCGGCTGCTATGTGCTTGATGGTAAAGTAAAACGAAATACAAAAGTCAGAATAATTCGTGACGGCATTGTGGTTTATACAGGATCGTTAGGCTCACTTAAACGTTTTAAAGATGACGCTAAAGAAGTTGTAAAAGGATATGAATGTGGACTAAATATTGAAAATTATAATGACATTAAAGTTGGTGATATTGTTGAAGGATATGAGTTGGTTGAAGTAAGTATTTAGCCGGCATTACATAACCAACTAATTGCTTTAGCTTTTGTGTAATTAGTATCTGCAAGAAAACTCATCATTTTCGAGTCTTTGATACGAAAGCATCAAAGACAAGGCTTTCGAAGTTTTTGAATTCAAGGAGTTTACGAATTGTAGTTTACTGATTCAAAAACGAGAATAATGCAGTATTTGGCGTTTTCTTGCAAAGACTAATTAAATAATATCTCTACGTTTTATTAATAAATATATTTGAAAATGAGTAATAAAGTTAATGTAACTTGGACAGACAATATGGCTTTTGAAGCTGTAGTAAATGACTTTAAGATTAAAATTGATGCCGATGAAAGTGTTGGTGGTAAAAACACAGGACCACGACCAAAACCTTTAACTCTTGTTTCGTTAGGTGGATGCACCGGTATGGATGTAATCTCTATATTAACAAAAATGCGAGTTAAACCTGATTATTTTAACGTACAGGTTACAGGTGAGTTAACCGATGAACACCCTAAATATTACCATAAAATTCATATTGTTTATATCTTTAGAGGTGATAATTTGCCTCTTGATAAATTGGAAAAAGCTGTTAGTCTGTCTCAAGAGCGCTATTGTGGCGTTAGTGAAATGCTAAGAAAGGCAGCCACTATTACACACGATATTGTTATTGAAGATTAAAAGTCAAATTTGAAGGTGGTTCTATTTCTTTTTCTTCTTCACACTAACTTTCTTTT
>CAZGWS010000017.1:0-26326 GCA_964528805.1 uncultured Lentimicrobiaceae bacterium
TTCTTCTTATTTTATTCGACATAAAATTATGTTGTTTTGCGCACAAATATAATTAATTAATACAAATAGGTACTAAATTACTAATATTTGGGCAAAATATTATATTGAGGTGCTGGAGATAATATCCTATTACAAGCATATTTGCAGTATTTTTAAAAAAGCTAAATTTTTCAGAGTAACATATTAGATTGCTGATAGTTACCTCGAAGTTGAATTCGACTCCAAGAAAATTAATACGCCCTTTAATACTTTATGAATAGACCAATCACCTCAATAATAAAATAATATTGCCATTTTTTTTACACTTTGAGTTTGTTTAATGCATTCTTATTTTAATATTTGTACTAATTTTATCTTTCTGATAATCATGGTTTTTTGTACTGTTTTAGAAAACAGTTAAGATATTGTTAGTGAAATAACCCAATTACTCTTTACTTATTTATCAGATTATCAAAGATTATTATTAAAACTTAACGAACTATTGATTAAATGGATCTAATTTAATTCAATTTTTTTTTATATTTGTACAGTATATTTATTATAAACCTAAGTTTTTTCTAATGAAAGCAAAAATACTGTTAAAATTAAAATTAATATCATCTTTGGTATTATTGCAATGTTTATAGATGGTAAACAGATTACCAGCACAGCTAACACAATGACGAGCCGTTACCCATACACCGCTTGGGAACTAAATGAAAAAAGTGGGTGTTCGCCTGATAACAAATGGAACACTTATCGTTTTTGGAAAGCAAGCGACTACGGTAATGTATGGTCATCTACTGAACTTGATATTTCATTGGTAGATCATTTGGATAGCACTATGGCAAATACTGATTTTCCATGGACGCATATTGTTACCCAAAAAGGAAAGATAACACCTTTGTGGTATAACCCGCTAAACCCAAATGAAACCTCTACAACCCAAACTGATTCCAATTTCGTACAATTTACATTTTTTTCAGGACGATGGAATTGGGGTTATCCTTTTCCCTCTTTATCTATTAAATATAACAAATATCATATTGATCCTTATGTTTTTGGAGACATAGATGATTGTGCTGAAGAAGATGTTGATATACCATATGCTGGATGGTATTATCCTCCTTATCAAACTTTTCAAGCTAAACGGGAAGAAGACAAGGCTGCATATTTCTCTAAATATGGGTATAATGCAGTTATGAGTTTTAGCTACAATGAATATTATAATAAAAAGGATTATGAATTTTTTGCTGTAGATTGGCAATCAGTTTATGTTAAAACTGGTGATAAGCTTGCGGCTATCGATGGTAAAGTTCAGCTTTGGGCAAAAAATTGTTTAACTGTAAAAGCTGATTGCAGCTTTGAAGATCAATTCTTTAAGATTCGTGTAGCCCCTGCTGTAGCAAGTTCTGGTACTGAGTGTTATTATCCCGAAAATCCAGTTATTCATCAAACTCATCCTCTCAATACCGATGCTAATACATACTTCGCCACTCAGGATCTCGAACAAAGTAAAGACTATGAGTTAAATACTGGATATTACATTAATCGTGGAGATATACCAAATGACAAACCAATCCCAATGCAGGTGTTATATACTATCTTGATGCAAATTGTTTATACAGGTAATTACCCTCTTAATTAATAATCATCTATCTAATAATGCAATAGTAGCAAAACCCCTACTTCTTTATAATGGTTGGGGGTTTTGTTTATCACAAAGACCTTAATATCATTTGATTGCAAATTATCATTCGTGCATTAGTGGCTATATTTTGCTTTTCGGAGCGCACACGTTGATTCAAAAATCGTATTCTGAAATATAATTGGTATTATTATCTATTTCAGATTGCCATAGTGGCAAATAAAACATTAATTTTATAACATATATCCTTTTTTTAAAAACTAAAACACATAAAAAATGAAAACACTTTTAAAAAATTTACCAGTAGTATTATTAGCAGTGCTAATGCTTTCGATAGTACCAAAAGTTGGCGATGCTTGCACAGGAGTTAGATTAATTGCAGAAAACGGACAAGTTGTTTATGGACGTACAATGGAATGGGGTGAGTTTGATTTGGAATCCAGAGTTGCTATTATACCGAGAGGAATAAAATTTAAAGGTATTACACCTGATGGTGAAAACGGCTTAGTTTGGGAAGGTAAATATGGAGCTGTTGGTTTGGATGTGCTTAAACAACAATGGCTTGCCGATGGAATGAATGAAAAAGGACTTGCTGTTGGTATGTTTTATCACCCTGGTTATGCTCAATACCCCGACTATATTAAAGCTAAAGCAAATATTACAATAACAGCTAAACAAGTTACTAATTATATTGTTACACAATTTGCTACAGTTGACGAAGTTCGTAAAGGAATGAGTGAAATTATGGTAGTTCCTGTTATTGAAAAAGCATTGGGCATTGCCATTGAAGCTCATTGGTTTATAACTGACGCCACCGGTAAATCAATTGTAATTGAATTTGAAGCCGGCGAAATGAGAATTTATGATAATTATATTGGAGTTCTTACAAATGCACCGTATTTTCCATGGCACATGACTAACTTACGCAATTATATTGGATTATCACCTAAACCAGATGATGATATGAAAATTGATAGTGTTGATTTAGCTCCTTTGGGTGTTGGTAGCGGTATGATTGGTATACCAGGTGATTTTACTCCTCCTTCTCGTTTTGTACGTGCAGTTGCATGGTCATCAACAGCAAGACCATTGCCAAATTCTGAGGAGGCAATTTATGAGTTATTTCGTATCCTCGATAATTTTAACGAGCCTGTATTTCCACCCAAACCAGGAGACAAAGGCTTGACATCTAAAGGATTACGTAGTTCAACTCTATGGACCACAGGATGGGACTTATCAAATCTTGGTTTTTACTATCATACACAAAATAACCGGAGAGTTAGGTATCTTGACTTAAGGGCTCTGGATTTTGCAAATATGGGTAACAAAGTAATTACTCTTAAACTTGATGAAAAAGAGCAGGAAGATATTAAGGATATTACGCCTTATAACTAAATCACTATGGACTGAAAGTACTATGTTTTAACGTTTCAAAAACGTAAATAAAATTCAAGTTTTTTATGTTTACGAAACTAACTTAAATTCATACATAATCAAAGAAACGCCCTAGTTTATATCTGAGTAAGTCCCTTCAATAATACTTGAAGGAGTTCCACCTGATGTTCCTTTCTTAAGTCAGGAGCAGCAATTCTTAGCCCCTTGCTATTTGTAATTGGGTCTTGATATTTTCTGTAAATCTTTCCGTTTAGAATTGAAATGTCAATATTCGATATTGTTTCAATATAGCGGCTGTTACATCCAAGTCCATACCAATAATATGCCATCAAATTAATGGCTGGTTTTTTGAGCTTTAAACCGGGCAAGTCCGGTTTGTTGATAGTGGTTTCAACTCTTAGTAAACAGCCGCTTTTGTTGTAACATTTTATAGAAATTTTTTCTATCCAATGTTTTATAACGGCTTTTGTTTTATATTTATTCTGCGTTGTTTTGCCATTTTTCATTTTCTTAGAAAGGCTTAATATTTCAGTTAATTTATCGGGCAGTCCGATAGTATTATGTTTTGCAAGAATCCTGTCAAAATACGCATTTGCAAATTTAGCAGATTTAAAATAAGGTTTGTTGAAATTTCTGTTTGATATGTGTACCAATTGTGGCTCAATAGTTTTGATTATGGCGATTACTTTACTTTTCTTGCTCTCCCCACCATTGTATTTTTACATCAATTTTTTCAGTAGTTTTTTTATATGTGAATTTAATTTGTCAGTAAGGATTCTCATAAAACCGTTGTTATGATTTTTAAAACCTAAATTCCTCAACAGGTTTATTACCGAACCTTCAACAAAAAGACCTTGAGCATATCCACATAATACTATTCTGTCAAAACTTGTGTATTCAAACGAAATGTGTTTTTTTAGGCTGCTGTTTTGGATTGTTTGCATTTTTTTTTAGATGCAAAGGTAGTTCTCATCAGGGTTATTAAAATAGACCTTTAGATCGCTATAAAATTTATTTTTTCAATGTTTACTGTGAGTGTTGGCAATAAAAAGTTCTTTTGGTTTTTTCGGGTTTGCAAGTGAGTCGGCAAAAACCAAATGTGCTATTTTCGCATGGGCTTTTCATTCTCTTTTATCTTTCAATTTTACTGCTCGGTTTCTTTTTTCTTGTATTGGCTACAATTTACAATATGTTGATGCAAGCTTGTGGCTTGAGTAATTGTTGTTAGTAATTATATTTTGAACTCCATCTGTTTATTAATCTTTGTCTGTCAAGGTCTTCACGATTGTTGCTGCCTGGATCATAGAGTCTTGTGCCGGTAATTTTATCAGGAAGGAATTCATCATCAATAAAATTATCTTTATACTGATGTGCATATTTATACTCTTTTCCGTATCCTATATCTTTCATTAACTTTGTTGGGGCATTACGCAAATGCAATGGTACCGGAAGATTGCCGGTTTTCGTAACCAACGACTGGGCTTCTTTAATAGCCATATACGATGAGTTACTCTTTTCTGAATTTGCAAGAAATATAGCTGTTTGCGACAGGATTATTCTTCCTTCGGGCCATCCTATTTTAGTAATGGCATCCATGCAAGTATTAGCAAGTAGTAGTGCATTCGGGTTTGCGTTCCCAATATCTTCAGAAGCAAGTATAAGCATTCGTCTTGCAATAAACTTTGGGTCTTCACCGGCTTCAACCATACGAGCCAGCCAATAAACGGCAGCATTAGGATCGCTTCCGCGAATTGATTTGATGAATGCGGAGATAATATCGTAGTGCATATCTCCTTGCTTATCATATATCGAAAGATTGTTTTGTATAATATTATTTACAATTTTATTGGTAATAACAATATGGCTTTTAGTTGTTTTCTCCTGATATACAGTAAGTTCAATTGCGTTGTATAATTTGCGTGCATCACCGCCTGATATTCTAAGTAGTGCTTCATCTTCTTTAATAGTGATGTTAATATCAAACTTTTTGGATAGTACTTTTATGGCATTTTTTAGTAAAGTTCGTAGATCATCAGCTTCAAGATTGCGAAGAATATAAACCTGACATCTCGATAATAAAGGAGATATAACCTCGAATGAGGGATTTTCGGTTGTTGCTCCAATTAGTGTGATTGTTCCTCTCTCAACAGCATGCAAGAGCGAATCCTGCTGCGACTTGCTAAAACGATGTATCTCATCAATAAAAAGTATGGCATCACCGTTAAACATTGCAGCCTGCGCAATAATATTTCTAACATCTTTTACTCCGGAACTTACTGCACTCAAAGTGTAAAACTCTTTTTTTAATGTATTTGAAATTACATTCGCCAATGTTGTTTTACCAACGCCGGGAGGTCCCCATAGTATCATCGACGGAATATTCCCTGATTCGATACTCTTACGAAGAATAGCATTTTTGCCCACTAAGTGCTGCTGACCAATATAATCATTAAGTGTTTCAGGACGAAGTAATTCAGCTAATGGTGTTGGCATGTGTAATTTTATTTTCGTAATTTATCATTAATTTGTAGGACTAACCATTTATCATCGCAAAGTTAATATAATATCTCAAGACAAAATTGTATTTTTGTTTTGTGAATACTTTTGATAAAATAAAATTAAAATCTGAGTTAAGGTTTCGTGCTAACCGTAGTAGCGGTCCGGGCGGACAGTCGGTTAACAAGCTAAACACCAGGGTTGAATTAATGTTTGATGTTTGGGCATCGAGTGTGCTAACTATTGTGCAAAAAGAAACTATTTCAGTTAAGCTGAAAAACAGAATTAACAGTGATGGCATATTATTATTGTCATCAGATGAATCTCGTAGCCAGATTAAGAATAAGGAATTGGTTGTTAGTAGGTTTATTCAATTATTATTGGATGCACTTAAACCTGTTAAAAAAAGAAAACCCACTAAACGCAGTAAAGCTTCTGTAGAAAAACGCCTTCGAAATAAAAAGATATTATCTGACAAAAAGAGAGATAGAAAAAATAATGAAGATTAATTTACGACTTCGATTTACTGATTAAAAACAGCGTATGAAATTATTAATGATTTATTGCACAAAATTTGCCTATAAACCTACTATACACACACTTGCCGACTTCCCTGAAGTTGAAAAGGGAAGCGAATTTACAAATGTGCTTGTAGCTTACATACATGCAGAAGCACAGGACGCAGAAAATACCAAGGGTGTTGAAACAAAGTTACTTAAAAATCTGAAGTGGGCAGCAAAGAAGAACAGTACCCGAAAAGTAATACTGCACTCGTTTGCCCATCTTGCTGAAACAAAAGCGGAGCCTCACATTGTAAAAGAGATATTTGACAAAGTTGAAACTCGCATGGTTAACGCTGATTATGAGTGTGAACAAACACCCTTTGGATATTTTCTTGACCTTGAGGTTCAGGCTCCGGGCATATCGCAAGCACGAATATTTAAAGGATTTTAAGCAAGATGATTAGTATTGTTATACTTTTTGTTGGAGTGTTTTTGGAATCTGCTATGGACATAATTGGTGATTAACGCTGTTTTATAATAGCTCATGCTGGTGATTAGTGTAAGACTATTTCGAGCGGAGAAATATACATGCATTTGGGTCTCAGTTTTAGGATAATAACATTTCATGGGCAAATAAATGGAAAAAAAAGAACCATGGTTTGGAGAGTCTTTCATTGGAAGTTCAACAATTATTGTAATAATTATGGATGGATGGCATCTTGTTAAATTTCTATGGCTTATGAATGTATTTGCAGCTATTGTTTTTTATTTGCCAATCACAAATTTCTTCATAGTTGATATAATTATCTTTTATTTTTTTTATGTACTTGGGCATGAGTTATTCAGTAAGTTACAAAAAATAAATACTCTTGCTGATAAATAAAAATAGTTGGCTTCAATTTATCAGTAATTGGTTAAGTATTGTATTTTTGCATGAGTTGTTTTTAAAGTTATGCATTATGTCTATTAGTTCTTATTTTTCAAAAGATAAAAATAAAAAAACAAAGTTTATCTTCAATTTAATTGCACCAATTTACGGTAGAGTTGACGGAGCTATAGTTAAGAGCTACAATAACTCTATTGAGCTGCTTAAAAATGAAATTGACTTAACCGGCTTAACGGTTATCGACATTGGATCGGGTACAGGAGCATGGGCAGCAAAGTTTTTAACTTGTAACGTAAAAGAAGTTCATGGAGTTGACTTTTCACTTAAGATGATTAACGAAAGCAAAAAGAGACATCCTGAAATAATATTCTCTTTGGGAGATGGTAAGGATTTACATAGTATAAAAGATAATTCTTTTGATCTTGTTACTGCTTCATATGTCATTCATGGAGTTAAAAAAGAAGGTAGAGATAAATTGCTCGCCGAAATGAAGCGAATATCGAGAAAATATGTAGTTGTACATGATTTTATGGGAGAAACCAAACTATTTGCCCGCTTTTTAGAGTTTCTGGAGAATAGTGACTATCAGAATTTTAAAAGATATTTTTGCAAAGAGATGGAAGTATTATTTAATAATACTAAGTGTATATCATCCGGTAACGGTAATGGCTTGTATATTGCAACAAAGCATAGTTGATAGCTTGTAGGTGTAATTAGTCTTTGATAAGAAAACGCCAAATACTACGTTATTCTCATTTTTGAATCAGTCAACTACAATTTGTAAACTCGTTGGCTTCAAAAACTTCAAAAGCCTTGTCTTTGACGCTTTCTTATCAAAGACTTAAAAATAATGAGTTTTCTTACAGGGGCTAATTAACAAACAGAAAGTTTATGTTATTACGCACGAATTGCCTGCTAACCATCCGGTTGAATATGCAATTTGTAAATTATAGCCACCTGTTTCTGCATCTAAATCAATTATCTCGCCAGCAAAGTAAAGTCCTTTAATAAGTTTAGACTCCATTGTTTTTGGAGATATCTCATTTGTTGGAATCCCACCGGCTGTAATAATAGCCTCTTTAAATGAACGATGATTACTAATCTTAAAACGCAGATTCTTAAGTAAGTAGGTAATTTGCTTTCGCTCTTCTGCAGATATCTGATTGCATTCTTTCTCAGGATTAAATTTTAATAAATCAATAAAAACGGGTATCATTGTTGATGGAAGCCAATACTTAAAAATATTAATTAATTTTTTCTTACCATGTTCATTTAGATCACGGATTAAACGCTTGTCCAGTTTTTGCTCATCAAGAGCAGGTTTAAGATCTATTGATATTTCCACCTTGTTATTTTTTGTCAATTCTGCTACTACTAACCTACTAAGTGTTAATATTATCGGGCCTGATAAACCAAAATGAGTAAAAATCATTTCGCCAAAATTACTACTCAGCTTTTTGTTATTTACCCATACCGAAGCCCTTACATTTTTTAGGTTTAAGCCCTGTAACTTTTGTGCTTTATCACCTTCTGTTTCCAGTGGTACCAGTGCTGGTAAAATACTGTTTATATTGTGCCCAACATCTTTAGCAAGTTTATATCCTTCACCGTTTGAACCTGTTGCAGGGTATGAATTACCACCTGTTGCAATAATTACGTTCTTTGTAATATATTTCTTGTCGTTTGTCAATACTCCTACAATTGCATTACTATTTACAACCAGTTTTATTACTTTGTGCTTGCATTTAATCTCAACATTAAATTTATTTACCCATTGTAATAAAGCCTTTAGCACATCTGATGAACTATTACTTGCCGGAAAATAGCGACCACCTCGTTCTAACACAGATTCTACGCCATTAGTCTTTAGCAGATCGATTATTTCTTGCGAATAAAATTTAGAGAAAGCATTACGTAAGAAGCGACCAACCGGGTAAACGTGGGTAATAAATTCTCCGATGGAAGCATCGTTTGTAATGTTACATCTTCCTTTTCCGGTTATTAATAATTTACGACCTGCCTGTTCCATTTTTTCAAGTATCAGCACTTTCCCCCCTAGTTCGGCAGCTCTGCCGGCAGCTATCAATCCGGCAGGACCGGCACCAACAACAATTACATCAAAATTATCCATGTGTATCAAATGTGGTTTTTATTTTAGTAGCTTTTCAAGAGCCATATTCTCATCGCGTAAGCGTGCAGCTTCAATAAAGTCAAGTATTTTAACTGCTGCCTGCATATCCTTTTTGTTTTTATCAATGGCCAAGTTTATATCCCTGAAACTCATATATTTAACAACAGGGTCAGCTGCAATTCCTGCTTTTATGTTACTTTCATACTTTTTATCAACAATATGAGACGACGCTACGGCAGTTTGTCCCATAATCGCCTCTACTGATTTTATTATTGCAGTAGGTGTAATATTGTTATCTTCATTATATTGAAGCTGCTTTTCACGTCTTCGTTGCGCTTCATCAATAGTCTTAGCCATTGATTTTGTTATTTTGTCAGCGTACATAATCACCTTGCTATCCAAATTTCGTGCTGCCCGGCCTGCTGTTTGAGTTAACGATCTTGCCGACCTTAAAAAGCCCTCCTTGTCGGCATCCAATATGGCAACCAATGCTACTTCAGGTAAATCTAATCCTTCGCGCAGCAGGTTTACGCCAACAAGTACATTAAAATTACCAAGCCTTAAGTCTCGTAAAATTTCTACCCTGTCGAGTGTGTCCACATCCGAATGAATATACCTTGTGTTGACACCCAAATTAATAAGATACTTAGTTAGTTCTTCTGCCATGCGCTTCGTGAGTGTGGTTACCAATATCCTATACTTTTTACTTATGGTATCTTCAATTTCATTGAGTAAATCGTCAATTTGGCTAACACTTGGACGTACTTCAATTAGCGGATCCAACAAGCCTGTAGGTCTTATCAACTGTTCAACTATCACACCTTCCGACTTCTCTAATTCATAATCCGCAGGGGTAGCACTAACATAAATTACCTGATTTGTCAACTGTTCAAATTCATCAAATTTTAATGGGCGATTATCCATAGCTGATGGCAATCTGAATCCAAACTCAACCAAATTATGCTTTCGAGATCTGTCGCCGCCATACATAGCTTTTATTTGCGAAACGGTAACATGACTTTCGTCAATTATAGTTATGTAATCATCAGGAAAATAGTCTAATAAACAAAATGGACGAGATCCGGGATTTCTGCCGTCAAAATAACGTGAGTAGTTCTCAATTCCTGAGCAATAGCCTAGTTCGCGCATCATTTCAACATCGTAGGTAACACGATCTTCGAGTCTTTTTGCTTCAAGATGCTTACCTATTTCCTTAAGATAATCTACTTGTTTTGCCATATCCAGCTGAATTTCAACGAGTGCTGATTTCATCTTGTCAGGTGAGGTTACAAATATATTTGCAGGATAGAGAGTGATATTATCTAAGGTTTCAACTCTCTTACCGGCAATAGGGTCTATTGACTCCAAAGCTTCAATCTCGTCGCCCCAGAATATTATCCGAAATGCCCAATCCATATAAGCCGGGAAAACATCAATAGTATCACCTTTAACACGGAAGTTGCCACGTTTTAGTTCTATTTCATTTCTTGAGTAAAGTGCATTTACAAGCTCACGCAAGAATTTATTCCTACTAAGTTTTTGTCCAACAACTAACGAAATAACATTATTGGTATAATCATCAGGGTTGCCTATTCCGTAAATACAAGATACCGAGGATATTACAATTATGTCCCGTCTGCCTGAAAGCAATGCAGAAGTAGTGCTTAATCTTAGTTTCTCAATCTCTTCATTAATACTTAAATCTTTTTCAATGTATGTATTTGTAACAGGGATGTATGCTTCGGGTTGGTAATAATCGTAATATGACACAAAATATTCCACAGCATTCTCGGGAAAAAACTGCTTAAACTCGCCGTATAATTGAGCAGCTAAAGTCTTGTTGTGGCTTAGTATTAGTGCCGGACGCTTTACTTCGGCAAGTACATTTGCAATAGTGAATGTTTTACCCGATCCGGTTACACCTAGTAGTGTTTGCGCATTATCTTGGTTATTTAGACCGTCAATCAGCTGCTTTATTGCTTCCGGCTGATCGCCTGTAGGTTTAAAATCCGATATGAGTTTAAGATCCATACTGTTTATCCTGCTCGTTTCTGTTATCTGCAAAAATAGTGCTTTTATTAAAATCGATAGTTGGAACAGATTTTATCTGCTAAAGCAAAAAAATACTACTTTAGTCGTGAAATTAGCACAAGTTCCCTTTAATAAGTTAAGTGCCAATATGTGGTAAAACTAAAGCGTTTTTGAGGGATAACTCATTAAATCCTATCTTTGTGTGGTTTGAATAAATTATCATTATGAAAAATAAATATATTCTTTCGTTGGATCAGGGTACAACAAGTAGTCGTGCCATTATTTTTAATCATAACGGCGACATATGTTCCATCGCACAAAAGGAGATAAAACAAATATTTCCAAACAATGGATGGGTTGAACATAATCCTGTTGAAATATGGTCTTCACAGCTTGCTGTTGCCTCAGAAGCAATTGCCAAACTTGGAATACATACCGATGAGGTTGCCGGTATAGGAATTACAAATCAGCGTGAAACTACAATTATATGGTCGCGCATTACAGGCAAACCTATTTATAATGCAATAGTATGGCAGGATCATCGTACTGCAGATGTTTGTGATAAATTGATAGCTGACGGTTTTAGTGGAATTATTAAGCAAAAAACAGGTCTTGAGCTGGATGCTTATTTTTCGGCAACCAAAATCGGCTGGCTACTCGATAATGTTGCAGGGGCAAGGGAAAGAGCTGAAAAAGGGGAATTAGCATTCGGAACCGTTGACTCGTGGCTAATTTGGAACCTCACAAATGGAGCATCACACCTATGTGATGTAACAAATGCCTCACGCACAATGTTGTTTAACATTAAAACACTTATGTGGGATGAAGAACTGCTTGCAATATTTAATATTCCACGTCAATTACTTCCGGAGGTAAAATCAAATAGTGAGGTGTTTGCATATACAGCACAGCGACTTATAAGTTCAAGAATACCAATTTGTGGCGTGATTGGAGATCAACAATCAGCAATGTTTGGACAATTGTGTATCAAAAAGGGTATGGTTAAAAATACCTATGGTACCGGCTGTTTCTTAATGCTCAATACAGGTAGTGAACCGGTGTTTTCTGAAAATAGACTTATAACTACAATTGCCTGGCAAACAGATAATAAGCTGACTTATGCCCTCGAGGGAAGTGTTTTCGTAGCTGGTGCTGTTGTGCAGTGGTTGCGTGATGAGTTGCAAATAATAAAAACCTCCAAACAAGTAGAAACATTGGCAGGAAAGGTTGCCGACAATGGTGGTGTTTATTTTGTGCCGGCTTTCACAGGACTGGGTGCTCCATACTGGAATCAGCATGCAAAAGGATTGATTTGTGGTATTACGCGGGGTACATCAAAGGCTCATATAGCAAGGGCGGCATTGGAGTCGATTGCATATCAAAGTTATGATGTTATTAAAGCTATGGAAAAAGATATTGGTTCACTCGTGAAATATATTAGAGCCGATGGTGGTGCTTCGTCAAATTCATTGCTTATGCAATTTCAATCTGATATATTGGAGATATCCGTTGAACGACCTCAAATATTGGAAACTACAGCTCTTGGTGCTGCGTATATGGCAGGACTTGCAATAGGTTATTGGGAAAATACGGACGAATTGATAGACCAATGGTCGATTGACAGGGCATTTACTCCTTTGATGCATCCTGATAAGGTAAAGACTTTAATTAAGAATTGGGGAAATGCAATCAGCAAAGCATAATAAAATTTGGTTAAATTTTTAAAAAAAACTCTTTGTTAAATAATAATAATTACTATCATTGTAAAAAATTATTTAAGTGAAAGATAAAGTTGTAATCATAACCGGTGCATCATCGGGCATTGGCAGAGCGTTGGCTTACGAGTTCTCACTAAATGGCTCAAAGGTTGTTATGGGTGCGCGAAATGATAGCAAATTAGCCGAAATTGTTGATGACATAACTCAAAAAGGGGGTGAGATTGTTTTTATTAAAACTGATGTAAGCCTTGAAGCTGATTGTAAAAAGCTAATTGACAAAGCCATAAGTACTTTTGGTAAAATTGATATATTAATAAATAATGCCGGAATATCAATGCGTGCATTATTTGAAGATGCTGACTTGAGTGTTATTAAAAAACTAATGGATGTTAATTTTTGGGGAACAGTTTATTGTACAAAATTTGCACTCCCGCAAATATTAAAACATAAAGGCAGCATAGTAGGGGTTTCTTCAATTGCCGGAATAAAAGCATTGCCTGCACGAACAGGGTATTCAGCTTCTAAATATGCAATGTGTGGGTTTTTAGAAGCCTTACGAATTGAAAACCTTAAAAAGGGAATACACATACTAATTGCTTACCCCGGCTTTACGGCTACAAATATACGTAATACATCGTTAAGTGCTGACGGTACTCCACAAGGTGAATCGCCTAGAAATGAGGACGCAATGATGACTGCCGCAGAAGTTGCAAAGCATATTTATGGTGCTATTGTTAAAAGGAAGAATAAAATTGTGCTTACAAAAGAAGGTAAGATGCTTAGAGTAATTAATAAATTCTTCCCTGCCGAATTACTTGATAAAATTATTTATAAAGATATGTCGAAAGAGATTAACTCACCTTTGAATTGATATAATACAAATAAACAATAATAAATTAATTGAAGATACATATGTTATCAGATTATAAAGTTATACCCAACGTTGGTTGTGGTGATATGCGGTTTGGATTACAAATGGATACTTTTGTTGAAAAGTATGGCGAACCGGAAGAAATTGACACAATTGGCGAAGATGAGGATTATGAAACTACCGTCCTTCATTATTGGAAAAAAAATGTTTCAATATTTTTTGTAGGTGTATCAAATCCTGTTATTGCCGGTATTGAAACCGACCATCCTGATCTAACTCTTTTTGGAGAAAAGATAATGGACAAAAGTAAAGAGGATATTATTGCATTAATGGCTACAAACGGACTATCAGTTTATGATGAAAGTGATGATGAATTCACAAGCGAAAATCCAATTCTTAGAGTGTCGTATGAAGAGAGTATGATGGATTTCTTTTTCCAAGATAATCGCCTGATATTTATGAACTTCGGGGTGATGGTTGATGATAATGGCAACATCGAAACTGTATAAATATATTCACTTTTTTTTATTGTAATAGCGTTAATTGCGCTATTCTAACTTATTGTTTTCAATGTTTTGAGGATGATATTTAAGAATCTCCTTGCGTAGATCTTCAGTATTTAAATGTGTATATATTTCGGTAGTTATTATCGACACATGTCCCAATAATTCCTGCACTACACGTAAGTCAGCTCCATTTTGTACCAAATGCGTGGCAAACGAATGCCGAAATGAGTGCGGGCTTATATTTTTATTCACCTCAGCAGCCTTTACTTGTTTTTTAACAATATAAAAAATCATTTGACGTGATAATTTATTGCCCCTCCTGCTTAAAAATAATATGTTACTATCCATACCAGATACCGGTATCGACGGTCTTACTTGTGTTAAATAGGTTGTAATTTGCTTCTTTGTCGGCTCACTTACAGGTACTAAGCGTTGCTTATTTCCCTTACCGGTTACCATTATCACTTGTTCTTTAAAATGCAAATTCGATATTTTTAAATTAATAAGCTCACTTACCCGCAATCCACAACCATAAAGGGTTTCTATTATCGCTCTATCTCTTTCTCCCTGGTTTTGCGATAAATCAATGGAATCAATTATCTTTTTAACCTCCTCTTCCGTCATCACATCGGGTAGTTTCCTCCCCAGTTTTGGCAACTCCAGCATCTCTGAAGGATTGTCAGTTATAATATTTTCAATAATAAGATATTTAAAGAATGCTTTGATACTCGATATTATTCTGGCTTGTGTATATGGGCCCATATCTAAGTCATTAATAAAGTCAATAAACTCTTTTAAGTCAACTATTTTAATTTTAGTTATGCTTTTACCCTTATGAAAGTCTGCAAAGAAACTGTTTAACAGACCAATATCATACAAGTAAGCTATAATAGTATTTGTAGCCATACCTCTCTCCAGTTGCAAATATGATTTAAACCCTTTTGTGTAAATTGTTTGTGCCACTATTAATATTATGTTAGCTGCTATTAATTACGCAAAAATAACGACTAAAATAGGAATAATCAGTTATTTTATTACTTTTGTTTTAAATCTTATACTAAGTCGTGGTGGGATTTTGCATTTAGTAATTTGCACTTTTATGATTAATTGATGGAAAATTCATTTGCATACACTTAGTACAAATGATAGTTTTTAAAGTTGCAAATATTTATAATCGGTAAAACACATTTATATGATTGATTTTTCATTAGAAAAAAAACAAATTGAACTACAAGAGAAAGTTCGTGATTTCGCCAACAGGGTAATTATTCCGGCAGCCAGAAAATATGATGAGCTTGCTGAATTCCCATGGCCAGTTGTTAAAAAGGCATACGATGAAGGTATGATGAATGGTCCAATACCTACCGAGTTTGGTGGTCATGGTCATAGTATCTTTGAAAGCGCATTAACTTCTGAAGAGTTTGGAGCCGGCTGTGTTGGCATAGGCATTTGCCTTGATGCCAATACATTAGCTTTAACACCTCTATTCCTTGGTGCCACCAAGGAACAGAAAAAAAGATTTTTTGGTCAGATTAGCGAAGAAAAAAGCGTTGCAGCATATGCACTTACCGAACCCAATGCAGGATCAGATGTGGCCGGTATTAAAACTAGTGCAATACTTCATGGCGACAAATATATAATGAATGGGCATAAACGCTTTATCACCAACGGTAGTGTTTCATCTTTTATTACTGTATTTGCTTTAACTAATCCTGAAAAAGGAGCTCGTAGCTTAACAGCTTTTGTTGTTCCTACTAACAGCCCCGGTGTTGAAGTTGTATCAAACTTACGTAAAATGGGACAGAAGGCGTCAGTACAAACTGAGTTTAAATTTCATGATGTTGAAATCCCTGTTGAAAACAGAATAGGAGGGGAGGGACATGGTTTTTTATTGGCAATGAAAACTTTCGAAAGAACACGTACCGGCGTTGCTGCTTTAAGCTTAGGTAACGCCCGATCAGCATACGAAACTTCGTTAAATTGGGCAAAAAATAGAATTCAATTTGGAAAACCAATTACTGTAAATCAGGGTGTTAGCTTTATGCTTGCCGATATGGCAACTGAGATAGAAGCTGCCAGATTAATAACATGGCACTCGGCTTGGGCGTATGATAACGGTAAAAAATCTGCAAACTTATTATCGGCAATGTGTAAATTGTATGCATCCGATGTTGGAATGCGAGTTACTACGAATGCGGTACAAGTTATGGGCGGCGATGGCTATTCATATGATTATCTTGTGGAAAAAATGATGCGTGATGCTAAACTTTGTCAGATTTATGAAGGTACTAATCAGATTCAGCGTTTAGTAATTGGAAAAGGAATATTGAAGTAGAATAGTTTTTTGCATTAATATTTGCATTCATTTTTATCTTTAAAATCATTTAAAAACCTCATTTATGTGAATTAAATGGGGTTTTTTGTAATGTGCAACCGTAAACAATAAATAACGCTTGGCAGTAAAGTATCATTAATAATTATATTTTGAACAAAGCATTTTCATATCTTACAGCAAATAAAACCATGATGTGGTTGATGTTTGCATCTGCAATAGTTTTTTTCATAAGCCTTTTTAACAGAGTTATTTATATTGATGATGCCTGGTTTGGCGAGCAAGCTTACCAGTTTTTAAAACTTGGTTATGTTAACACACCTAGTATTATTAACTTCCATGGCTGGGACGAGAGGCTGTTTGTTTATCATAAACTAAATATTATTATTGGTGCAGGTTTAATCTATTTATTTGGGTGGTCACCCGAACCTGCCAGAATGTTTACACTAATAATCTACTTAGTATTTTTAGCAATAATTTTTAAAATATTAGTCCGCCAGGATGGGGTATGGACTCAAATAAATCCCACTCTTGTAATGTTTTTTTTAATTGTTAATCCCGAGGTAATCATTTATGCTTTTACTTTTCGACCTGAGATACTTACAATGAGTTTGGGATATTATTCTTTTTTATTATTGCTCGGCAGACAAAGTTACTCTAAGATAATATTTGCAGGCATATTGGCAGGTACAGCAGTATTGGTGCACCTCAATGGGGTAATGTATGTTTTTGCTGGCTTTGTCCTGCTTTTATGGAAGCGTGATATAAAGTTTGCTTTTATTTTTGGGATATTCGCAGCACTTTTTACTTCGTTCTACTTCTACGATCTTTTAGACCCGGGCAACTTTAGTACATTTCTTTATCAGATAAAACACTGGCCTGATAATATTACAACTAACTATAACAGTGGTAGTTGGTACTCATTTTTGATAGGCGTATTTATAAAACTAAGCCACGAACATCAACGATTTTTTTGGAGTCCCGATGTTTGGGGACTGTCGGCGATGGTAGCGTTGGCATTACTAGCATCAGGCAGAACACTATGGAGAAAGTACAAGGAGTTAATTATTTATTTTCTTGTTGCCGATGTGAGCCTTAATATATTTGGATCTCATATTGCAGAGGTTAATATGTTGTTGCTACTGCCATTTATGGCTTTGATAGCCGGTGCATTTTTAACGGAACTAAAAGTTAGCAGCGTTACATTTGTAAAATCAATTGCTATGGTTATTGTTGTTTTCCAGATAGTGATTGTGCTAATTGGATTTATTAAGATAATAAACAGCAGGGAAGACACAACTAAGTTATCTAAGATGACATTGTCAGTATTTCCGAATAACGACGAAAGAATACTAGTGCCTTATAGATTTATATTCAATGAGTTGCCAAATAAAAATTTGATTTCATATAAGACTATGGAATACCATCAGGTTGAGCATGGAAGTAAGTTTTCAAAGCAAGAGTTTTTGAACTTGGCTGATAGACTAAACATACATTATTTAGTTATAACACCTGAGATGTATGCTGAAAATGCCGGAATGTATCCATGGATGCCAGATGAATTTAAAGGTATGGCAGATAAAACTCAACCTATTAAACTTGTAATTATAGATAAAACTCACACTTTGAAGATAATTGAATAAATATCAACTGATTATAATTTTATCACACTTGCTAATGAAGTAGTTCCATTATCAGAGGCAGTTCATTAAAATTTATAAATCTCGTCATCAATAAGCATGTCGGCAATTCTTCTTCGTGCATCTTTTACGTTTGTTGCTTTAATTTTAGTTAGTTTGGTCAAAGCTTCACAAAGTATAGTCATCTGATCTCCAGCGGCAAATGATCCGATGGCATCAAAACCGGATTTAAATATATTACCTGCAATGTCTTGTGTTAGCACATCAAGTATGTCTTTGTAAACAGCGATATTTATTTTTAAACTATTCTTGTCTAATTTTTCAACTCGTAATAATGTCGATTCTAAAATATAAAGGTTCATTGTCATGTCAGAGATATTCATAAGGATTTCTTCTTCGAACATTAGTTTTCTTTTAAAAGTATCCTGAATAACTGGAAGTAACATTAGTACAGCTTGTTTTAGATTGTTAACAAATGCATGCTTCGACTTATAATAATCGCCTGATGTTGTGTCAACACTTGTTATATTTTTTAGATTATTTAGCACTTCGTTGGCAGCTTCAAAAAGGTCAATTTTATGCTTAATACCCTTTTTCATGGTCGAGTCAACAGTAATAAGCCTGTTTATTTCATTTGTTCCTTCAAATATTCTGTTAATTCGCGAATCGCGGTATGATCTGTCGGCAGGGGCTTCAGAAGAAAATCCCATTCCACCAAAAATCTGAACCATTTCATCAACAATGTAATCAAGCGATTCGGAGCCATACACTTTTAACAAGGCACATTCCGGTTCGTACTCGGCTACACCTTCAATATTTGCGCTACCATATGAGCTTCCTGATTTTTTTAAGCTTTCAATGTTATCTTGAATATCTTTACTTGCACGATATACTGCTGATTCAGTTGAGAACATCTTAATAATCTGTTCTGCCATTTTGTATTTTATAGCACCAAAACTAGAAAGTGGCATATTAAACTGCTTCCGCTCATTGGCGTAATTTACCGAATTATTAATTGCACGTCGCATACCACCAATAACGGTAGCTCCTAATTTTATTCTTCCAATGTGAAGTATATTTAGTGCTATTCTAAAACCGATACCGCGTTTACCAAGCAAATTTTCAACAGGGACTTTAACGTCATTAAAAAATATCTGACGTGTTGATGACCCTTTAATCCCCATTTTGTTTTCTTCGGGGTTCATTGTAATGCCTTCCCAATCAGATTCAACAATAAAAGCACTCAACACCCTGTCATTGTCAATTTTAGCAAAAACTGTAAGGATATCTGCAAAGCCACCATTTGTGATCCACATTTTTTGTCCATTAAGTATATATTGAGTTCCGTCGTCAGAGAGGATAGCTTTTGTTTTACCTGCATTTGCATCGGATCCGGCACCGGGTTCGGTAAGGCAATAAGCTGCAAGTTTTTCGCCTGTTGCTAATGTTGGGATATATTTTTGCCGTTGATCATCTGTGCCAAAATATAGAATTGGCAGTGTGCCAATACCGGTGTGTGCCATAAATGCAACTGAAAATGAGTAAGCAGATCCTATGGCTTCATTGGCTTTCATTGATGTTAAAAACGACTGTCCAAAACCATCTAATTCTTCGGGGACTGAAATTCCCAGCAGACCTAATTCACCGGCTTTTTTTAGTAGCGATGCCATTAAACCTTCCTTATGATTATCCAGTTCATCGAAGTAAGGTGCAACTTCTGTTTCTACAAAATCATTACATGATTCAGCAATCATTAGCTGTTCTTCATCAAATTCTTCAGGTATAAAAACTTGATTTACAGTAGCTTGTTTTATTAAAAATTCTCCACCTCGTATGGCAGCTTTAGTATCCATCTTTTCATCTTATTAATTAATAGGTGTGCAAAGATAAAATTTGTTTTAAATTATCCTATCCCATATATCCATTTCTTTGAGTAAAACAAGTGAGTGTAACATGTGATAGGTTATACTTTAACTATGGACTGCCGAAAAGCACTTAACAGCTTGGTATGTATATTTTTACATGATTTTTGTTAACGACAAATACAAGATTTTTTCAGGTGTTGATTAAATTTTTTTGTAATTTTTATAAATTTTGTTTGTTAGCCTGTAACATAACATCTACTTCATTGCCTCAGTTAGCAGCATAAATTATACAGCTTTGCCTTGCCGGCTTCGTATATGATGTGTACTACTTTGGTTTAGAGAATGTGATCTTTATTGCATCTTTTTTTGCATCATAGCCTACATTTACTGTAGTACCTTTAGTGAGTTTCGCAGCAATTATTTCTTCGGCAAGCTGGTCTTCTACATATTTCTGAATTGCACGTTTTAGAGGTCTTGCTCCAAACTGCTCATCCCAGCCTTTATCAATAATATAATCTTTTGCTTTGGCACTAACTTTAATTTTGTAACCAATTTTATGGATTCTATTTATTAGATGTGATAATTCAATTTCGATTATACTATGGATCTCTTTTCTTCCCAGAGGTTCGAATATTACAACATCGTCAATACGGTTTAAAAATTCGGGAGCGAATGTTCTTTTTAGAGCGGTTTCTATAACTCCATGTGAATGACTTGCTTGACCTTTAATTCGAGCCTTTGTACTAAATCCAACACCATGTCCAAAGTCTTTCAACTGTCTTGATCCGATATTAGATGTCATTATTATTATTGTATTTTTAAAATCTACTTTACGACCAAGTCCGTCTGTTAATTGCCCGTCATCAAGAACTTGCAACAGTAAATGAAAGATATCTGGATGTGCTTTTTCAATCTCATCAAGAAGAATTATTGAATATGGTTTTCTTCTAACTTTTTCAGTAAGCTGACCTCCTTCTTCGTAACCAACATATCCCGGAGGTGCTCCTACCAAGCGCGATACAGCAAATTTTTCCATGTATTCACTCATATCAACACGAATTAATGCATCTTGTGAGTCGAACATGTATTTGGCGAGCATTTTAGCGAGATAGGTTTTTCCAACTCCGGTTGGTCCCAAAAAAATAAACGAACCGATGGGTTTGTTAGGATCCTTAAGCCCGGCTCTATTGCGTCTTATTGCTTTAACTACCTTTTTAATGGCATCATCCTGCCCAATTATTTCTGTACTAAGTTCAGAATCCATATTAATTAGCCGGTTACCCTCACTCTGTGCAATGTTCTGAACGGGAATTCCTGTCATCATGGCAACTACTTCCGATACATTTTCTTCGGTTACCTCCTCACGGTTTATTTTAGAGTCATCTTCCCATTTTTTTTTGGCTAAAACTAAATCATTGGAATATCGGCGCTCAATATCTCTAAACTGTGCAGCCTCTTCAAACTTTTGACTTTTAATAGCATTTGTCTTTCTTCCTTTTATTTCAGTTATTGCATTTTCCAAATTTATTATTTCTGTAGGCACATGTATATTGCTAATATGTACCATAGCTCCGGCTTCATCAAGTGCGTCAATGGCTTTGTCTGGCAAAAACCGGTCGCTTATGTATCTGTTAGTCAGGCTAACACAAGCCTCAATTGATTTGTCGGTGTATTTTACAAGATGATGATCTTCATATTTCTCCTTTATGTTATTAAGTATATGAATAGTTTCTTCGGCAGTTGTTGGGTCAACTAATACTTTTTGAAAGCGTCGTTCCAACGCACCATCTTTTTCAATGTATTGGCGATATTCATTTAGTGTAGTAGCTCCAATGCATTGGAGTTCGCCACGTGCTAACGCAGGCTTAAACATATTCGATGCATCTAAGGATCCGGAAGCATTACCTGCACCAACAATTGTGTGAATTTCATCAATAAAAAGAATAATATCAGGGTTTTTTGTAAGCTCATTTAGCACAGCTTTCATGCGTTCTTCAAACTGTCCGCGATATTTAGTGCCTGCTACTATTGAAGCTAAGTCAAGTGTAACAATACGTTTGTTAAATAGTGCTCTTGATACTTTTCTATCACTTATCCGTAATGCTAACCCTTCGGCAATGGCAGATTTGCCTACGCCAGGTTCGCCAATAAGTATTGGGTTATTTTTTTTGCGTCTGCTTAATACCTGAGCTATTCGTTGAAGTTCTTTTTCTCTTCCTACTATCGGATCAAGCTTACCTTCTTTAGCGTATTTCGTAAGATCGCGTCCAAAATTATCCAGCACCGGAGTTGATGACTTTGGTGTACCTGATTTTTTTTCTCCACCTTTAAAAGGATTGCTAGTACCATGTGGCATATCTTCGGTTTTCTCGGGTAATTCAGCTTTAGGTTCAATAAAATTAGGGATATCCTTTTGTTCATTTACAATGGATGTAAGTTCTTCTTTAACAGCCTCATAATTAACACCATCTTTACTTAACATATTGGTAACCAGATTACTATTATCTTTAAGTATTGCTAAAAGCAGATGCTCTGTACCAATTAAATCAGAATTAAAGACCTTTGCTTCGAGATATGTAATTTTTAAAGCTCTTTCTACCTGTTTTACTAAAGGAATATTCTCTATTTTAACACTTTCTCCTTTAGGATTTTTAATTGAGCTTTCAATATTCTTTTTGAATTTGTTAAGATCAACTCCAAAGTACCTTAATAATTGAATGGCCATTCCCTCTCCATCACGAATAATACCTAATAATAAATGCTCCAGACCTATGTAATTGTTTCCAAGCCTTATGGCTTCTTCACGGCTAAAGGAAAGTACATCCTTTACACGTTGTGAAAACTTTGCTTCCATATAAATTGTTTTATTTTTTGCAAAATTACAAAAACATAGTCTAATGAGATGAGGAAAATGAAATAATGCTAATATTTATTTATTACATTTCTTCCAAACACGATTTAATTAGCTCAAAAGTTCGCACAATATTATGATCGAGACCTACCGAGAATCTAACTAAGCCGGGTGAGAGTCCCATTTCTTTTTGAATCTCAATAGGAACCTCGGATGATGTGCTTCTGCCAGAATTTGAAAATAATGTTTTAAAGTATCCTAAACTAACAGCATGATAGCCAACACCTTTTTCCTGCATTAGTTCCATAAAAGGGGTAGCTTTTTCAGCAGTTTCGAGGTCAATTGCAATTATGCCTCCATAACCAAATCCCTCATTCATCATGCTTTTCATAAGTTCATGCTGTGGATGATCGGGCATACCAGGGTAGTTAAATTTTAAACCTACTTCTTTAAACTTTTTGGCAAGATACATTGCATTTTTACCGTGTTGCATCATTCTTAAGTGGAGCGATGCCATGTTTTTAAGTATTGAGGATGAACGCATTGGATCTAATACAGGACCAAGTAACATTGCAGTACCATCATTAACACTACTAATGTCGTTTATAAATTCATCTGAAGCACAAATGGCTCCTGCTACGCAATCATTCTTACCATTAATAAACTTGGTCATGCTATAAACAACAATATCAGCACCAAGCTTAAACGGACTAATTATCATGGGTGTGAATGTATTGTCAACTAAAAGTTTTATTCCATTCTTGTGTGCAATTTTAGAGAGTGCCGGAATATCACTAATCTGAAGCATAGGATTTGTCATGCTCTCAGTATAAATTACTTTAGTTTCAGGTCTGATAGCTTTTATAACACTTTCAATATTTGAAATGTTTACGAAAGTAACGTCAATGTTAAATTTCTTTACATAATTTTTTAAAAAGGCATACGTACCACCATATGTTGTAACGCTTGTAATGATGTGATCACCGGCGTTGCACAATTGAAGTATTGCAGTTGTAATGGCAGCCATCCCCGATGATGTAACCCACGCAGATTCAGTACCTTCCATAGCAGCAAGAGCATCGCTGAGGTACTTGTTAGATGGGTTCCAGTGCCTTGAATACAAAAAACAACCCTCTGCGGCCCCATGGAAAGCATCAATCATTGTGTTTTCTTGTAAAAAGGAATATGTTGCTGAGTCTGTAATTGAAGGATTAACGCCTCCAAATTCACCAAATTGCTCAAGGCTTTGTAATGCTGTTGCTGGATCGTATTTTTTTGACATGCTGTATTTTTTATTGTTTAACTATATGTATGGATGATTGGTTGAATTTCTATTGCTAACAGGTTGCAAAATTAATAAACTAAGCTGTATTAGTTTTGAGAATGATTCTAAATTAATCATTCATCTGGTAATTTATTAGGAGCCCCAAATTTGGGATTTGTTAAAAACTCATTATCCCTTAAAGTTTTCAAAAAATTTAGTAAATCTTCTTTCTCGCTTGATGTTAGTTGTACACCTCCATTATTAATATGGTGCATAAGTGGGTTTATGTATGGCGAAACCTTAAGGTTACTTGAATAGAAATCAATAACTTCCTCAAGAGTTTTAAATCTTCCATCGTGCATATACGGTCCCGTTACTTCAATATTCCGTAGTGTAGTAGCTTTATATGCACCATGATCCATTGGGTCATGTGTAATTGAAAATCGATCCATGGGGTCGGTAAAAGTAGTGTCCTTACCATTGTTGTAAAATAAATTAGTTGTAAACAATGGGTTTCCATAACCTCCATGGCAATGGAAGCAATCAGCTCCTTCTTCGGTAGTAAATAATTCGTAACCATTTAATTCTGATTTAGTTAACTGTATTTCACCGGCTCTGTATTTATCAAATTTTGAATTTGCAGAAATTAAAGTTCTTACAAATTGTGCTATGGCTCGTTCGATATTTTTAAATGTAATAGTACTGCTGCCAAAAGCTTTTTCAAAAAGTTTAGGATAACCGGGTATAGTTTGAAATAAGTTTTTGACTATTGTGGTATCGCCGCTAATTTCATCTTTTGCTAATACTGTTAATCGAACCATGTCCTCAATATTGCGCATTGTATTTTCGCTGTTGCTTGGGTATAGAAATCCACTCCAACCGTAGCCACTTGTGTTCCAAATTAAGTTTATCATTGGCAACATTACATGATGAGTCTGTATGCCTGTAATCCCATGTGGGAATCCCCCAGGAAAATTGGGATGGTCGATGCCGGCCTCAAATGAATGCGACTGACGGTGGCATGTTGAGCAACTCATCAACGAGTCGGTGTCGGTTCTACCCGAAAGACGTCCATCATAAAATAAGTATCTGCCCAGCTCAATGCCTTCAACAGTCATTGGGTTATCCTTTGGAATATTTAGTTTTGTGGGAAAACCAAATGGAATATCTATAGTGTAAGGTGTTGAAATATAAGGTGTTGGATTTTGATTTTTGGTACAGCTCAATATCAATATCATGGTTAACAATACAAGTACTGACGATTTCGTTTTCATCTTATTTAATATTATATGAAAATACATCAAAACCATTCTCAACTACTTGCTGCATGGCTTCCTGATTTTGCATTATTTCGCCGCCCCAATAATTATGGTCATACGTGTTTGGCGATTGAAACCAATTTTCGACATTCATGATAACTTCTACCCGGCATGTGTCTTTTGCATTTATCTCAATTGGTATCTCCTGCATCTTAACGTTAAAATAATTTTGCACAAAACGGGTTATGGAATCCGGGAAATTTTCATAAATCTGACCAATTCCTAAATGAAAATTAAATGGTGAAACTTGCCCTGAAGTGTTTACCCAACTACCGTTTAGCTTCATGTAATGATAGCCGCCTCCAAGCTTTTCTGGCCAAAACATAAATGATTCCGGTGGATTTACAAACATTAACGATTTATTCTTTTTCTCATTTATCCCAAATGTAAAACTTATTGTATTGTAAGTCCCAACAGGAATATTATCCTTAAAAGTATATGTTTTGGTACTATCAATATCTGTGTCAACATAGTGGATGTCTTCATAACCATCTAAAAGCAAGGATGTGCCATCGCTCCTGTGCAAAGTTACATCCGAAATAAAATATTGTATCAGGTTCACAGTATATTTGTTGCCGGCTTCATTTACATACATCATTGTGTCGTAGTTGATTGCATTACCGCTAATTTTTTGGTCTAAGGTTAATACTAAATTGCCGGTTTGCTCCTCAATGTTTGTGTTGCCTTTTTTACATGATGGTGTAACAAAAAATAACACGATTATAATTATTAATATAAGTCCTTTAGCTCGTTTCATATTTTAATTTAATTTTTTAACGATATAAACTGTATTTTAGTATGAATTTTTAGCACTTTGTAACAATTAAAATAACACTGTTAAAATAGGTAATACAAATACAGCTTCACCAACTATTTTATAATAATTATTTT
>CAZGWS010000018.1:0-5978 GCA_964528805.1 uncultured Lentimicrobiaceae bacterium
TCTACAATTCACAAGCTCCAAATCTAACGCACTTCCGAACTTTTCAGCAAACCCTTCTGATTTTCAGATTATGATTGCCTCAACCTTGACGTTTTTATATACCACTTTACAAGAAGCAATTGTTTTATTGGAGACACTATATTAAGACTATTCTTTTTCACTCAACAAATTTTCTACCGTAGCCACTTTAATGTATGAAATCCCGGCAGCTCTGCCATAATTACCTGCTGTTAAAGTAACCAAATTATCTTTCATAAATGCCTTTTTATGTATTAAGTTGTTTAATGCATTTTGCACAAACATTTCGTGGGTTTTTGGTTTTTCAAGAAAGTCAACATAAACACCATACGAAAGTGCTAAGTTACGCATTGTGTGTTTGTTATAGCATTGTGCATAAATAGTATGCTTACTGCGGTAGGCTGCTAAAGCTCTGATACTTCTTCCTGATGTTGTGTCAGAAATAATTGCCTTTACGTGTAACTCTTCTGATATGTCGATAGCAGATCTTATTAAATGTGCAGCAACAACATCGCATTGCCTGTGTTGTTTGTTCGACTTGCGACTTAATGCCACTACTTTTAACTCCGAGCGAAATGTGTTTGCGTGTAATTCTACTTCTTTAGCTATTCTTTTCATCATAGATATTGCCTCAACAGGGTATTTTCCGTAGGCTGTTTCGCCACTTAACATTATTGCATCAGTACCATCATAGATGGCATTTGCAACATCATTTACTTCTGCTCTTGTTGGTCTTGGATTTTCTATCATGCTGTGGAGCATCTGAGTAGCTACTATTACAGGTCGCCGTTCTTTTATTGCCAAATCAACAATATGCTTTTGTGCAACAGGTAATTTCTCGGGCGATATTTCTATTGCTAAATCTCCACGTGCAATCATAACCCCATAGGAAACCTCTAATATGTCTTTTATATTTTTTACACCTTCTTCATTTTCTATCTTAGCAATTATTTTAATTGTACTTTTTTTCTCGTCAAGAATCTTTTGTACTGCTTCAATATCTTCTTTTCTGCGCACAAATGAATGGGCAATAAAATCTACATCGTGTTCAACAGCAAAATGAATAAAGTCAATATCTTTTGGAGAAACTGCCGGTAGTTTAATATCTACTTTGGGGGTGTTTACACCTTTTTTGCCTTGAATTATTCCGCTATTCATAACTCTGCATTGCAGCCGTGTGCTTTGTTTTTCTACCACTAATAGCTCAACAGCACCATCGTCAATTAGTATTCTGCTTCTATTTGGCACGTCGATAACGAAGTTAATATAGTTTACGCCAATAGTATTTCTTGCCTTTTCTTTTAGTAACTCGCTACTTATATAAATTATCTGTCCCTCTTTTACTTCAAGTGGTAACAGCATGGGTAATGTTCTTATTTCGGGTCCTTTAGTGTCAATTAATATAGCTATTTTATCTGATACTTTTCTTACATTTTCTATAACCTTTTTAGCACCCTCAAAGCTGGCATGGGCAGTATTAATACGCACAACATTCATCCCGTTATCAAAAAGTTTTTTTAAAAAATCTACATCGCAAATAAAATCAGATATAGTGGCAATTATTTTTGTTTTTTTTCGCATGTTACTTTTTTTATGTGATGAAAATATTTATTAAATTACTTAGTTTTTTCCTCCACCCATTTTCTGGCATTAACAAAAGCTTCAATCCAGGGTGTAACCTCATCATGTGTTCTCTTTTTTGAATAATGCGACCATTGCCAAGGCAGGAATGCTCTTTCGAGGTGTGGCATCATAGCCAAATGCCTGCCATTGTTGGAGTATATTCCTGCCGTATTCCAGTCGGAGCCGTTGGGGTTTCCCGGATACAACTCATAACTGTAAGTAATTACTCTGTTGTAACTGTCTTTAAAATATGGAAAGCTGAATTTACCTTCACCATGAGCTACCCAAGCTCCCAATCTACTGCCTGATAGCGATTTAAGCATAACTGAACTATTCTCATTAATATTAACATTTATAAATCCCGATTCGAACTTGCCTGAATCATTATGAAGCATTTTAGGCTTTTCGGGGTGTTCAGGATAAATTAGATCCAGTTCAATCATTAACTGGCATCCGTTACAAACACCGAGACTTAGGGTGTCTTCTCGTTCGTAAAATTTATTTAGTGATTCTCTTGCTTTTTTATTGTACATAAATGCACCTGCCCACCCTTTTGCCGAACCGAGTACGTCGGAGTTGGAGAATCCTCCCACAAAAACAATAAAGTTTATTTCTGATAAGTCTTCACTGCCTGAAATCAAATCGGTCATATGCACATCTTTAACGTCAAATCCGGCAAGATACATTGCATAAGCCATCTCGCGATCTCCATTTACTCCTTTCTCACGAATAATTGCAGCTTTAGTCCCTGATGGTGTTCTCCTACTCATATCTATACCAAGATCTTTGGCTTTCCCTGTAAAGGTCTTTTTAAAATGGAAATGCAAATCTTGTTTGCTAAAATTATTGTACCTGTATTTCGCATGTCTTTCACCACTTTGAACTTTATCAATATTGTAGGAAGTCTCAAACCATATTTTCCTCAACAAGTCGATATCAAAAATATAATTTTTTGAATTGTGAATCAAGTCTAATTTGCGTTCAGAGATAACTTCTCCAATTATATTGAATTTAATGTTATTGTCTTTTAAATATGTTGCAACATAATCGTTGTCTTCAACCTGAATGATAATACCCGGATTCTCGCTAAATAACAGCTTAACAATATCAGCTTCATTAATTTCTGATAAGTCAATCTTCATGCCGTGGTGGCAATTGGCAAAATTCATTTCAAGAAGTGTAGTTATCATGCCGCCTGCTGAAATATCATGCCCTGCTAATACTTTTTCCTCTGCCAATAGTTTTTGGATAGTATTAAAAGTTCTTGCAAAATATTCGGCATTTGTTACATCAGGACAAGTTACACCTACTTTATTTAGCGATTGGGCAAAGCTACTTCCTCCTAATTCAAGGGCTGTTCCCGACATATTTATATAAATAAGCTGTGTTCCCGAAATAGTTCTAATTACAGGAGTGATGGTTTTTTTTATATCTGTAACTTCGCCAACTGCCGAAATAATTACCGTTCCCGGAGCATAAACTACATCGCCATTCGGATATTTTTGCGTCATCGAGAGCGAGTCTTTCCCGGTTGGAATATTAATGCCAAGCTCGATGGCAAACTTGCTAACAGCTGCTACGGCACTATACAACCTGCTATTTTCACCTTCATTTTTTGCAGGCCACATCCAGTTTGCACTGAGGCTAATGCCTTGTATTTTATTCATTAATGGTACCCAAATAATATTCGTTAAGGCTTCGGCAATTGAAAGTCTGGAACCGGCTTCAGGGTTAATTAATGCACTAACAGATGCATGACCTAAGGCTGTTGCAATACCTGTTCTTCCCTGATAATCAATTGCTACAACGCCTAAGTTGTTTAATGGTAGTTGCAATTGCCCGGTACACTGTTGCATTGCCACTTTGCCTGTTACCGACCTATCAACTTTATTAGTCAGCCAATCTTTACATGCCACAGCTTCTAATCTAAGCACATTCTCTAAATATTTATACAGCTCATTTTGAGTGTATTCAATTTCTGTAAAGTTGGGTTTATATGTTTTATCGGTAAGTACTGTTTTTGGTGGCTTCCCGAACAGATATTCCAGCTTCAAATCAACAGGGCACTTATTTTTGTTCGATTCAACAGTAAACTTCATATTGCCTGTAACCTGACCAACTTTATAAATTGGTGCTCTTTCGCGAGCTGATATCTTTTTAAGAGTAGGGTAGTCCTTAGCTTTTACAACAAGTCCCATTCTTTCTTGCGATTCGTTACCTAATATTTCCTTAAATGAAAGCGTTGGATCGCCGATTGGAAGTTTGTTTACATTAATTACTGCTCCTGTATCTTCCACGAGTTCCGACAGGCTGTTTAAATGACCACCTGCACCATGATCGTGTATTGAAATAATTGGATTAATAATAGTTTCAACCATTGCCCTGATAGCGTTAGCAACTCTCTTTTGCATTTCAGGATTTGCCCTTTGAACAGCATTTAACTCAATGTTGTTACCAAACTCTCCGGTGGCTACCGACGAAACCGCTCCACCTCCCATGCCTATGCGATAGTTATCGCCACCCAAAACAACAATTACGTCTCCTGTTTCAGGAACTTCTTTTTGTGCATCTGCTGCTTTGGCAAATCCAACACCACCTGCTTGCATTATTACTTTATCGTAACCATATTCCTTATTGTTTTCGTTATGTTCAAAAGTTAGTAAACTACCGTTAATAAGTGGTTGACCATACTTATTTCCAAAATCAGAAGCTCCGTTTGACGCTTTTATTAATATATCTTCCGGAGATTGGTAAAGCCATTTACGTGATGTGCACTTATCTTCCCAAGGATGATTTTTACTATTTCTGGGGTATGAGGTCATGTAAACTGCTGTGCCGGCTAACGGCAGGCTGCCTTTTCCTCCGGCAAGTCTGTCTCGGATTTCACCTCCCGATCCTGTTGCTGCCCCGTTAAATGGTTCAACTGTTGTTGGAAAATTATGGGTTTCGGCTTTTAGTGAAATAACTGTATTAATGTCTGTTATCCGAAAAAAGTCAGATTTGTCTTGCGAAATAGGAGCAAATTGTTCTGCTTTTGGTCCAACAATGAAAGCTACATTGTCTTTGTAAGCCGAAATTAAATTATTAGAATTTGCAACAGATGTTTTTTTAATGAGAGCAAACAAACTGTCTTTCTTTTCTTTGCCGTCAATAATAAAAGTGCCATTAAATATTTTATGCCGGCAGTGTTCTGAATTAATTTGAGCAAAACCGTAAACCTCTGAGTCAGTTAGCTTTCTGCCTATTGTACTACTAATGCTACTTAAATAATTAACTTCATCATCACTTAATGCCAGCCCTTCACTTTTGTTGTATTTGGATATATCATCAATATTTATAATTGGTTGTGGCTTAGTAGAAATATTAAATACATCTTGAGTAATTCCATGGTAGATTTGCTTTAGCATGGGGTCAAAATCAGTATTGGTGTCTGTAGTCAATACCATTTCTTCGATACGAGTTATGCCAACAATACTCATGTTTTGCGTAATTTCAACAGCATTTGTACTCCAGGGGGTAATCATTTCTTTTCGTGGCCCCAGAAATCTACCGTCAAGTTGCGGTGTATCAACTATTTTTGCATTTCCAAAAAGCCACTTCAGTTTATCAAAGTCTGAATAACTGAACTTTGCATTTGATTGTACAAGAAAATAGCGATTGCTGTTGGACTGAAAAAAATATATCATTATATTGTTGTTACATGGTTAATAATAAGTGTGCAAATATATGAAAGGAGATTAAAGCGTACAAAACATTTTTTTTAAATATGTAGTGTAATATTCAGTTAAACGAAAAATTTAGTAATCAGCACTTGCTTGATGAGTTGAAAAAAATTTAAAAAAAATCATCTTCTGTCATTGTTTCATGATGTTATTTTATAAGTTTGCGTTTCTTTTAAAATCAATAAAAATATAACAAATGCATAAAGTTGGAATTCGTTATGAGGATAAATATATAATGGAAAGACGGGTAGCTTTAGTACCTGATCATATTAGCTACCTTATCGGTAAGGGGCTTGAATTTGAAGTTGTTAAATCTGAAAAACGTATTTTTAGCGATAATGAATTCCGTAATGCCGGTGCTACTATTGTTGATAAAATATCTGATGCTTCAGTAATAGTTGGTGTTAAAGAAATGCCGATAGGTTATTTTGAAGAAGGCAAGACATATATTTTCTTCAGCCACACAATAAAAGGACAGACATATAATATGCCTTTACTTAAAAAGATGATGGCAAAAAAGGTTAACTTAATTGATTATGAGCGTATTGTGGATGAGGAAAATAAGCGTTTAATTTTCTTTGGAAGGTTTGCAGGACTGGCAGGTATGATAAATTC